>NZ_AZRN01000033.1 GCF_002895565.1 Petrotoga mexicana DSM 14811 | reverse complement strand
TGCGGGGCGAAGGGGCGCTATGTATAAAGTTTTCGAGTTTCTAAAAAAGATAGTAAAAATGAGAATGAGGAGGGTTACTTATGAAAATATCTCAAAGAGTTTTAAATACACAATTTTCTCCTATTAGAAAGTTAGTCCCGTACGCAGAAAGGGCAAAGAAAGAAGGTAAAAAAGTTTACCTTTTAAACATAGGTCAACCTGATATCGAAACACCTAAAGCGTTCTTCGAAGGGATAAAAAAGTACTCATCCAAAGTAATTTATTACAGCCATTCTGCAGGTCTATTAGAGCTACGTGAGGCTTTTTCCGATTATTATAAGTTATGGGATATAGACTTTGATCCCCAGGAGTTGATCGTCACTACAGGGGGAAGCGAGGCAGCGATTTTCGCCTTGGCATCTGTTGCAGATCCGGGGGACGAAGTAATGGTTATAGAGCCATTTTATGCTAATTATAAAGGTTTTGCAGAGATGCTAAATGTAAAACTTTGTCCGGTAAAAGCGGATCCCGAAACCGGCTATGCCGTCCCAAGTATAGAAGAATTCGAAAAGGCTTACAACGAAAGCGTTAAGGCGATAATCTTTTCTAATCCTTCAAATCCCACAGGAGCTGTGTACAGTTACGATGAAGTAAAAAGAATCGTTGACTTTGCAAAAGAAAAAGACATATTTGTAATATCAGATGAGGTATATAAAGAATTCACTTTTGATGGAACTAAGCATGTATCCGTTATGAATTTTGAAGACAAAGACAGATTCATTTTAATCGACAGCGTATCGAAAAGGTACAGCGCTTGTGGAGCAAGAATTGGAGTTTTTGCCACTAAAAATAAGAAACTTTTAGAGCAAGTAATGAAATTTGCTCAATCCCGATTATCTCCACCTTTGTTGGCTCAATTTGGTGTTTTAGGGTTGCTAAGGGATTTGGGGAAAGACTATTATCAAGGTATTGCTTTAGAGTACCAAAAAAGAAGGGATGCTGCATACGAAGAGATAAGAAAGATTGAAGGAGCCGTTTGTAAGAAACCCCATGGTTCATTTTATCTCTCCGTTAAACTACCGATCGATGATTCTGAGGAGTTCATCAAGTGGATGCTTACAGACTTCGATGTGAATGGAGAAACTGTTATGGTTTCACCATTGTCAGGTTTTTATGCTACACCAGGTGCTGGCAAGCAAGAAATAAGAATAGCTTATGTATTAAACAGTGAAGAGTTAAGAAAGGCTAGTAATATCCTAAAAGAAGCTGTGACCGTTTACAATGAGAAAAAAATAAAAGTTAAATGATATCAATAGGCGCCGTGTCAATTCACGGCGCCTTTGAATTAATTTTCTGAATTTTTGTCAGTTTGTTCTTTGTCAGTTTTGGGCGACGAAGGTTTAACGTACTTTTTGCTTTCTGGCTTTTGCCTTGTGAAATATATTACCAAAGATAATCCAATTAGGTTGGCAATAAAAATAACGCTTAAAATCATCGAAGAGTATATGACGATAGACAAAGCAGAAAGCACACTAAGTAATATGATCGAAAATGTCATACCGTACTTTTTGTTAAATAGGAACAGAAAATAAAAAAATATTAAGCCTCCTATCAGTCCGATAAATAGGCCTATAAAGAGAAAGTTTAAAAAATCCGAAAAATTAAAATACTCGAAAAGTCTTTGATTGACACTTTCAAGGTAAAACAAATAGACAGAAAGTCCTGCTACCACGATACTTCCAATAATTGCTATGCTTCTTAAAAAAACTTTCAAGTTATTCATTCTATCCCCTCCTCGGCGGTTGAATTTTCTTCTCTAATATTTTCTTCTTGTTTATATGGTTCTTGGCCTGAATGTATAAACTTTCTATACAGGTTTTCTATCAATATTATAACTAACAAAAGCAAAAGAGAAACTAAAAAACCGTTGATCGTTCGTAAGACACTTAAGTTTAAAGGTGTGTGTATATGTAAAAAAGTGTCAAGTATCGATACCGGTAGTAAAGCCTTAAAAAAGTCCCATATAAAACTTCTCCCTGAAAGAGGAGTTGTATAATAAAACAAATATGAAATAAGTTCTTTTGTTCGTGGTCTTGCTATAAGCGCCCTCTCTAACGCATCCCTAGCTCTTCTTTCAAAATTTGTAACGAAAGCCCAGTTTGAGCTTCTTACTACGTATATAATTCCAGCAAATGCAACAAAAATTAGTAATAAAACATCTGACTTGTTAAATTTAACCTCTTTAACCTTCTTAAAAGATTCTGCGATATTAAATTTGCTAAATCTAAAACCGGTAAACTCCATAAACGCTTTTAACAGTACTAACAACGGCAAAACTAAAAGTAGGATTTTGACCCCTCTAACGTTATTAAGCTTGAAGATAAATAAAGAGTTATAAGCGCTCATATACACTAATACTCCAAACAATAAAGCGTATCCAATTATTTTTAGGAGGTTATTTTTAGAAATTCTAAAAAAGATGATGATTGAAAACAAAGTTGCCGCCAAAGTGAAAGACCAATTGTATAAAAAGAAAAAAGCTAAAATATATAAGATAGCAAAAAGCGGTATATATACAAATAAATTAATTGTGATGAGCCCAAAACCTACCCATGGAAAGATAAATGTAGGAGAATAGTACTTAATTGAATCGATTGTAACGGGAGTTCCTAAATCTTTTTGAACTAATCTCATTAGCTCTGGGGTCCTTGGATGATCGGGGAACAAAAAGTATCTTATCTTTCTTTCTTTCAAGGCTCTATGAAATCTTTGAACTATCATTTGATCGTCAAACTTATCTATCTCTCCAGGTTTGATGTAATGTACATATCTCATATTATTTAGAATATCTTTATCTAACTTATCTTTTATTTCCGTAAAATACTTATCAAAATCAGAAAATTCGACAACTAATACGTAATCATATTGGTTTGCTAATTCTCTTAGAAAAGATTGATCTTCTTCGAAGCCCTGAGATTCAAAATCTTTTAATATGGCATATTGGTTATAAACCATGAAATTGTAGCCGCTTTTTTGTACAGAATTCAGTTGATCTTCTGTAGGCAATATAGAAAAGTTTTTAGAATTTTGATAATCAATATAAAAGGCGTAAAAGAAGAAAATCAAAGAGCTGAATAAAGTAATAAAAATTATCGGTTTTCTTATTTTGTTCATTTTCGATCCCCTCAATTTCTCTTTGTGCTCTTCTCCAATTTGTCCAATACAATTTGAAGATCTTCGCTCAATGGTGCAGAAAAATCGTAATGCTGATTATTATAATCAAAAGAAATCTTACTAGCATGAAGAAAAATTCTTTTTAAACCATAATTCTTTCTTAAGAGCTTGTTTCTCTTTTTATCTCCGTGATTATCATCCCCAGCAATGGGAAAGCCTAAATCAGCGAATTGAACTCTTATTTGATGTTTTCTGCCTGTGTATAATTCAATCTCTACCAAAGAATATATCTCACCAAATAAATCGAATTTTTTCTTAAGGTTATATTTTAATTGTGCAGTTTTACCATAAACTGTAGAAACTAATTCACCGTTTTTTTTATTTAAATTCCCTACTAATAAGGTTAAGTAATATTTTCTTGTTTCCCTACTTTTGATTAACTGTGTCAACTCACGAGCTGTTTGCTTGTTTTTTGCCACAACCATTACCCCGGACGTTAATTTATCTAAACGATGTACCAAGTGAGGCTCAAATTCACCTCGTGAGTAGTGCAACACTCCTTCAATTATCGTTGCCATTTCTTCTTTAGATCCCGGATGTACAGATACTTTGGCAGGTTTGTTTATTACTAGAAGGTCTTTATCTTCATAGATAATATCAAAAGAGACTGGCCTTGCCTTTAAAGAAGGTTGCGCAGGTCTGGATATTTCTTCTAATTTATTTTCATCCAGAATAATTTTAACGTTGTCTCCTATTTCTAAACTATAATTGTTCTTTTTGACCCTCTTTTCATTGACTTTAACAAAACCTTTTCTTATTAAACTGTAAATAGCCCCCAATTTTATTTCGGGATAATTTTTTCTTATAAACGTGTCTAACCTAGAATAATAATTTTTTTCGTTGACTGTTGTTTCTTTTTCCAACCTTAAATAAGCCTCCCTTAAATTAACCACCTATCTGAGAAAAAAGAAAAACTTCTTTGACGCAACATTCATTTGCTTACTTATTATATCATCTTTTTGTTTTTTCTTGTGAAAAAACGTTGGAATATTTTATATCCCTAGAAAGGTATAAGATGTTCTTTTTGGTTTTGGGATTTTTTTGAAAAATTTAATCTTTTTTCTTATCTTTTTGTATTACTTGAAAAATTTTAATATAACTTGACTTTGTTGAATTGACTCGGCATAATAAAAAAGGTGTCACAATGAATCAACTTCTAAAAGCTGGTGAAATATTCATTGAAGCATGATATGCATCCTATATTAAAATCTTATCTGCCACTAGTTAAAGGAGCTGTTGAACTTTTAGCTAAAAAACTAAATTGTTCCAGATATTCGATTTACAATTATCTTAATGAAATTGGTGCTGAAGCTTCGAAGACGTAACACTTTTAGGGAAATTAGAAATTATTGAACATAAGATAAATAAAGTTTACCAAAACTTCTGGCTGAATATAGCCTTAATTGTAATTCGACAGAAATACCTCAAAAATAGAAAAACTTGAAAGCGAGAGGTGGTTTTAATGAGGGGTGTAGAATACAATAAAATTGCTCATTTTTCAGAAAATTTATAAAGAAAACTTCAAATATTGAATAGGAGGAGAAAAATGGAAATAAAAGCAACCCCAGAACCTTTTAAAATCAAGATGGTGGAACCAATCAAAAAAATTTCAAGAAAAGAAAGAGAAGAAGCCTTAAAAAGGGGTGGTTATAATTTATTTGCATTGAAATCAGAAGAAGTCTACATTGATTTGTTGACTGACAGTGGTACGGGAGCGATGAGCGATAATCAATGGTCGGGATTGATGTTGGGAGATGAATCTTACGCAGGAAGTAAGAGTTTCTACCATTTATGGGAAACAAGTAAAGAAATCTTTGATTACAACTATTTTGTACCTACTCATCAAGGTAGAGGAGCAGAACAGGTTTTATTCCCTCTTTTAATTAAAAAACCTGGTCAATACGTGTTGAGTAACATGCATTTTGATACAACTAAGGCACACGTCGAATTAGCTAAAGGTAGACCTGTCGATCTAGTTATAGAAGATGCTCTTGATACAAATACCTATCATCCTTTTAAAGGAAATTTTGACTTGGAAAAATTGGAATCATTTATATTAGATAAAGGAAGCAATAATATTGCTTTTATCATAATAACTATAACCTGTAACAGCTCAGGTGGACAACCTGTTTCTATGCAAAACATAAGGCAAGTCCGTGAAATAGCCAATAAATATGGGATTCGTGTATTTCTAGATGCAGCTCGTTACGCTGAAAATGCTTATTTTATAAAGCAAAGAGAAAAAGAATATTTTGAAAAATCCATAGAAGAAATAGTGAAAGAGATGTTTAGTTATGCGGATGGATTCACCATGAGTGCAAAAAAAGACGCTATAGTAAATATAGGTGGATTAATTGGGATTAAAGAAGACGAAGCTCTGTATAATCAAGTAAAAGCAGCTCTTGTTCCTTTAGAAGGATTCCCTACATATGGTGGTTTAGCTGGGCGAGATATGGAAGTCATGGCAAGAGGTTTAAAAGAAGGAATTCAGTTTGATTATTTGGAATATAGAATAAAACAAGTAAAATACTTGGGAGATAGGTTAAGAGAGGGTGGAGTACCAATTCAATATCCAACTGGAGGACATGCTGTTTTTGTGGATGCTAAAAAGATGCTTCCTCATATACCTTATTACCAATTTCCAGCTCAAGCGTTGGCAAACGCACTTTATTTAGAGTCTGGAGTTCGTGGCGTAGAAGTTGGATCATTAATGATGGGGCGTGATCCTCAGACTGGTGAACAACTTGAATCTCCTTTTGAATTTTTAAGATTGGCTATCCCAAGAAGAGTCTACACTTACACTCACCTTGATTACGTTGCTGAAGGATTATTAGCTGTAAAAGATATATCTAACTCACTCAAAGGATTAGAATTCACATATGAACCAGAAATCCTTAGACATTTCACTGGAAGGTTAAAACCAATAGAATAGAGCGGCATACGTAACTTTTCAGGTGTCACATCGTAGTACAGGAAGGTTTTCTAGTATTTACCAATCTTTTCTAAAAAGTCGAAAGCATAATTCTTATCATGGGAGCAAGCAGGGAAAAAACGGTAAAGGTAGAGACGTTGATGAATGATAACTCTAAAGGAAGTGAATCAACTCACTTATTATAAAATTCTTGACTTTCTGAACGAAGATAGCTTTAAGTAAAGCCTTGCGGGAGTACCCTCCTGCTCCCATTCTATTATTGAAATCTGGGGTAGCGAATCAATCATATCAATTATATCGAGGAGATAAGAACAAATAATCAGAGCAGACTAAATTGAAACACAGTTAAAAAGAGTTACTGTATATTGAAGGTATTAAAAGTTAGTAAAAATATTGTTTTAGCCTTTCTGAAGAAATCAATAAATTTTGGAAATGGGAGGTAAAAAAATGAGTAAAAAAATAGAGATCAAGACAAAAAATGCTCCTTCAGCAATTGGCCCTTATTCTCAAGCTATTAAAGTTGGAAATCTGATTATAACAAGTGGTCAAATTCCTTTCACGGCTGAAGGAGAACTAGTAAGTGATGATATTAAGGATCAAACCAGGCAGTCTCTAACTAACATTAAAAAAATCCTGGAAGAAGCGGGTTTAAGTATGGATAACATAGTTAAATGCACCCTCTTTATACAGGACATGAATGAAATGGCAGCAATAAATGAAGTCTATCATGAATTCTTTACTGAACCCTATCCCGCCCGTAGTGCTGTGGAAGTAGCTCGACTGCCCAAAGATGTCAAAATAGAGATTGAAGCAATTGCCTCTGCTGAATAGCAAATATCACAGCAACCAAAAGTATCTTTAAAAAGCTCCCCAAACCAGTAGACAAATTCCTGACTTTGACAGTTAAAAGATGAGTTTTTAGTGAACTGAACAGAAGAAAGGGGATTTTAGAGGATAAAGCACCTATTTCCCACTCCCTGCAGTTAACCCTTTAACCAAATTGTTTTGAACGAGTAGGCCGAAGATTATCATGGGTATAACGGTGATCAACGCAGCAGCGCTCATTACCCCCCAATCAACATTCTTTTCACTTACAAACATATTCACAAGTACAGGCAGTGTTCGAGTCTCCTGGCCAGTTAAAATTAAGGCGAATAAAAATTCATTCCATGATACAAGTGCACATAATATCGAAGTTGCCGAAATTCCTGGTAATACTAAAGGAAGAACTATTTTTCTCAACGATTCAAATCTTGTACAACCATCGATCATAGCAGCTTCTTCTATTGATTCAGGAATTTCAGAAAAAAATCCTTGCATCATCCACACCGCAAAAGGTACGCTGAAAAAAGAACTAGCCAAGATAATAGGTATGTATGTTCCTGATATATTTAGAATGCGAGAAATTAAGAAAAAAGGTAACACCATAACAATTGGAGGAGTCATACGTGCTAACAATATAATAAATGACAATAGACTTGCATGTTTCCATTTAAAACGAGCCAAACCATAAGCTGCTGGTATACCAAGAATTAACGCTAAAATAGTGGAAAAGGCGGTTACTATAATACTATTGAAGAAGGCTCTTACAAATTCGGTGTTACTAAAAAAAATCTTATAATTCCTTAAAGTAAAATTTTCTGGGATCCACTTTGGTGGAATAGTGAACTGATCAATAGGTGTTTTAAAGGATGAAAAAACAATCCACATAAGTGGATAAAGTGTCCAAATTAACGCTATAACTACTATTGTCATTGACAATACTTTTATAATTTTACTTTTACTCATTATTATCCCACCCTAGTATTTTCATATAGATTAAAGTAAAAACAATCGCTAAGAAAAATGAGATCAGATTAATCGCTGACGAATATCCCATTTGGTATGATTGAAATGCAGTTCTATAGCCATAAAAAGATAGAGTTTCTGTAGCAGAACCTGGTCCACCACCCGTCATGATAAAAATTGTGTCAAATACTCTCAAAGACGTTAATGTCCTGATTACAATAGCAACCATGATTGAGGGTCGTAGTAAAGGTAAAGTTATGTAAAAAAATCTTTGAATGGCCGAAGCTCCGTCTACATATGCAGCTTCATACGGTTCTTGTGGCAAAGCTTTTAAACCAGCTAATAAAACTAAAGTAACAAAAGGGGTGTATTCCCAAACATCTGCTAATATTACCATGAACATGGCAGAGTTTGGATTGGCTAACAATGGATTTTCTGCTATAAAACCAAATCCTATGTTCATTAAAAGTTGAGGTAAAGGCCCGTAATCATTATTTAAAACAAATTTCCACACGAATCCGACTACCACTGGAGCGATCATGAAAGGGATCAAAATTATCGATTGAACAACTTTCCAACCTTTAAATTCTGTATTTAGAGAAAGGGCTATCATAAAACCAAATATTATTTCCAATAGAACTGAAACTATAACAAAGTAGAAAGTTCTCCCCATGGTTTCCCAGGTAAAAGAATCTCTAAAAGCTTTTGTATAATTTTGTAAGCCTACAAACCTTATTCCTAAATCAGGTCTTAAAAGATTCCAATTAAAGAAAGAAATGACTATAGTATATACAATAGGAATTAAAAAAATTGATATTATGAAAATAAGCGTAGGCAAAACATATCCAACATCTTTGTTTTTAAATTGCAATCAACAAAACCTCCTTTAGAGTAAAGCCCCGTTTTAACGGGGCTTACTTGGATTCAATAATAATAACCATGGTCTTTCAGTAGTTGAGAAACACTATCAGCAGCTTCATTCAAAGCTTCTTCGGCTGTTTTTGAGCCGCTTAGATATTCAGACACGGCAGGGGCTATATAATCATTTACTATAGAGTTTCCTTCCGGAATGAGTGGGACCATAGGTGTTGGGATAGAATTTTCCATTGCTTTAGAAAAGCCATCCAACCACGGAAATTTTTCTCTCATTGCGGGATCATTTATAGACGAGAAACGTGCTGGAATATTACCGTAAGGAGCAGCTTTTACTTCATTTTGGGTTTCAGTTACAAACTTTATCCATTCTAAGGCTTCTTCTTTGTTCTTACTTGCAGAGCTGACAGTAAAGCCCCATGAAATATACAGCATTGGTAATTTTTCATCTTTCAATTCTTCTGGTCTTGGGAATCCAATAAAGGATGATTTGCCAACAACTTTTGAAGTTTCTGGATCTTCTGTGTAAAGCATAGCTGTTGTCCAGAGTTCTGCCATAGCACTTCTTCCTTGTGTAAATTCTGTCAAAGCGTCCTGGAATACATAGGTTTTTGCAGCAGGATTTGCGTATTCAAACATTTCACCAACTTCTTCCAACGCCTCAATACCTTCTTTGGAATTGAAAACAGGTTTCATTTCATCATTTAAAAGACTTCCACCTCTTGCCCATAATCTTTGCAGGAAATGCGTGGCAAGGAATATACTTCTTTGGCCCATGAGAGTTACACCGTATAATTCTGGAGGTCTATAGAAAAATTCTGCTATATCTTTATATTGTTCCAACGTCTGGGGTGGAGTTAGTTCATACCCATATTTTTCTCTAAAAGCCGTTTTCTCCTTAGGATCGTTGAACAAATCAGTCCTGTAAACTACGCCACCCAACTCATTCATATACGGTATGAAATACAGATTTCCATTTTGCCAGGCGTTTTCGATACCAGAAATATCTTCTAAATTTAACTCTTCGTATCCTTCGATTTTGTTTATGGGGTATATATATCCAGCAGTAGCTAAAGCGGGATACCAAAGCATTGAAACATAAGGTACATCAAAATCGACTCTTCCAGAGGTAAAGGTTAACATCAGTTGATCAAAATAATTTGCATAAGGGAATTGCTGGATATTTGCCTTTATCCCTGTTTCTTTTTGAAAATCATCCATAACCGTTTTCCACGCCTCAGTGTGTATACCTACTTCACTCACCAAATTCACTTCTGAAAACATATTTGCAAAAACTAATAAAGAAACAAAAAGAATGACTAATACTCTACCTTTCCGCACTTTCAACACCTCCTAATTAAAGTTCGTTTTGGTACAAGTCTTTAATTGCCCTTAAAGTAATATCAATAGCTTTGCTCGTTGAAGCTTTTATTATGCTTCTATTAGTATCTGGGACGCTTAAATCTACTTTGTCTCTATTAGATTGTTTGAATCTATTTGCATAACATATGCCAATAAATCCTGCTTTTACACCTCTTAACGATGAAACAACGAAAAGAGAAGAAGCTTCCATATCCATTGAAACAACTCTGTATCTACTCCATCTTTGGAAATATTCAGGATCCCTATTGTAAAAACAAGAATGACTCCAATTTATTCCTGTTTTGAAATCAAGCTTTAGACTCTTTGCAGCAGAAAGAAGTCTTAAATATACTTCTGGCGAAGCTACCGCAGGGAAATTCTGTGGTACATAATATTGACTGGCGCCATCATCTCTCACGCATGCATGAGGAATTATGACATCTCCTTCTTCGATTTCTTCTTGTAATCCAGCAACGCTTCCAATCCTAATTAGTATCTTTGCCCCAATATTTATAAGCTCTTCGTAGACAATGCTTGCAGAAGGCCCACCCATTCCTGTTGAAGTGACTGATACAGGGTAATCTTCATAATAGCCAGTGTAGGTAATAAGTCCTCTGTTTTCTGAAATTTTTTTAGGATCGTGTAGTTTACTGATAATACTTTCTACTCTGCTTTGATCACCGGGAACAATTACTACAGGAGCAACGTCACCCGGCCCACATTGAATATGGTATTGAATTTGATTTTCTAATCCTGTTGAAACTCTAAAATCTTGTTTGAACACAGAATCTCCTCCTTTAGGTAGTTATAAATAGGTTATATTTTTCTTCTAAATACACTTAATTTGAAAATAGAGGTATTTATGTAATCCATTGATTGAAGTAAGGGAATATTATTTTCATCGTAATGAACTTCTAGTAAAAGAGTGATTGCTTTTTTCTCGGGAATTTTCAATAAGTTGGCAAGTTTCTTGTCGGCATCAATAGCTTCTATTTCCGCGATAGCATGTTTAATGGGTCTCATAAAATATTTGTCTAAATAGCTGAAAATTTCTTCATTTTTACTATTTTCATCTTTTAAGACGGAAATTATTGCGTCTTTTCCACCTGGAATCCTGTTGATAACCATATACGTTTCTGAGTATATAACTGGAAAACCGTCAGCCGTATAAACTCTTTTAATTTTGATTAATGGATCTTTAGGAGCGATTTCCAATTTTTTTGAGAGTGAAGGAGACGCGGCTACTTCCTCAAACTCGTTTAAAATAAGGTCAGGGACTTTTCCTGAGGTAGAAATTATAGTTGAAACTCCCCTTAAATAATCTAAACCAGTTTGTACAATACCTTCTTTTTTCACTACAAATGTACCCAACCCTTGCTTTCTTATGATCAAACCTTCTCGCTCAAGGCTTACTAATACTTCTCTAATTAATGTTCTGCTAACCCCTAAATTTTCACATAGTTCCTGTTGAGAAGGTAATTTATACCCTTCAGGGAGTTTAGTTATTTTTGTTCTCAATTCATTCAATATTTCTTTATATAAGGATCTACCAGCTTTTGAAATCATTTAGCACCTCCTCAGATTAAAACATGAAAATAAAATAACATTTAGATTAATATCAAATAACATATCATACTTCATATCTTTATTCCAATTATAACTTTTATTTTTATATTTTGCAAACTTAATTATTCGTGATCTGAGATGATTAAGAGTAATTAAGAGCTTTTATAGCCAATTATACTGAAAATTCTTAAAAATACTCTTTCTAAAAATCGTACTATGATCTAATAAAATATATTAAAGGGAGTATAAAATGGCCATCATAGAAAAAGCAACTGCGAAGGAAAGCGAAGATATTGGATGTAAAAAAGAAAATATTATAGCTATCAAGTTTTATAAAAAATTAGGATATAAAAAAACAAGTTAATCAACATTCGAATTAGTTCGGCAACGAAAATTGATTTTTTTTCGGATGGAAAAAGTATTATACTTGAAAATAAAAACTCGGCTAAATAATTTTTAGCCGAGCTGTCAAAGATAAAAATTAACCATAAAATTTATCTGTAAGAATCGTTGATATCTTTTCTAAAAGGTTAAACTCATGAGCTAATTGAAGAATAGTGTATCTATTTCTGATTTCTCTGGCATGTATAATACTATCTTGAAAAACATCTTTTGGAATACCTAATTCTTTTGGGCTGTATATCGAGCCTACCTTTTTGTGAATTGAAATTAAGTACTCAGGATCTGGTGGAGTTAACCCTTTTGGAAGTTTATCTTTCATTAATTGATAGATCATCGAAACAACAACGGTCCCTACTCCAACAGAATTTCCATGTAAAGGATGGGATATATTTTTTGATATAGCATCCATTTCCCAATAATGAGCTAGGTGATGCTCCGCCCCCGATGCAGGCCTAGAGTAACCTACAAATCCTATGGCTATTCCAGAGATAATTAACGCTTCCATTATTTGTTTAGTAACTTCTTCGCTTCTTTGACTTATTTTCTCTGCATTTTTTACGCAAAGATCCCTTGCTTTTTCTACAAATTCAACGGTTTTTTCACAATAATATTCATTGTTAATTAATTTAGAAAGTTTCCAATCCGTCAAAGAAGTAAACTTTCCAAGAATGTCTCCGAATCCTGCATGAATCATTTCTAAAGGTGCATTTTTTAAAACTTGTGTATCCGCTACAATTGCTTTTGCGTAAGTTGCTTCATGCGTTTTTTTAAAACCTTCTACAATTAAAGGGGAGACCATTGAAGCATATCCATCCATTGAAGGAGCGGTTGCAAAGATCACATAAGGAATATTGAGTTTGTAACTTAAAAATCTACACAGATCGTTTATAGTCCCAGAACCAACACCAATTATTAACGATGCATTCTTTGAAATTTCTATCAATAATCTTCCGACGCTTTTTTCATTTGGAATCAAATGATCTTCGTTTTGAAAAATAAAATCAGTTATTTGATAATTTTCTCTTTTTAAGAATGTAATTAGTTCTTTTCCAAAACTCTTATAGGTATTTTTATCAGCAACAACAAATAAATTTTCAGAGTTGATAATATCCATAAAAATATTTTTAGCATTCAAAATATTATTTCCTACAATTATTTTTTCAATATCTACTTTATGAGTTCGTCCACATTCACATTTGAAATTTAAACCAGCCATTTGTTCTATTTTAAGATTTAAAAGATCGACCATATTTTTTCCTCACTTTTTTTGAATAAGGCTCTTTCTTTCTATGAACACAGCTTTCTCGACAATTTTTTCTGGTTTTCCATTGTTATTTTCCTCGATCATTTTAAGTAGCATTTGAGCAGCTTTTTCACCGAATTGCTGTTTTGGATGCCTAAACGTAGAAATTTCAAGTGCTTGTGCAAAATCTGCATCATCAAAACCTATTAACGAAATATCGTTTGGTATATCAAGGTTCAACTTTTTTGCAGCCATTATTACCTGCATAGCTACCAAATCGTTTGAACAAAAAATTGCAGTGGGTAAATTGTTTTTTGGTAAGCTCAAAAGCGACATGATTAAATTAAAAACTTCATCGGATGTTTCTTGTCCGTGAAAAGGCAATTCGTATAGCAATATTTGCCTATGTTCTTTTATTGTGTCTATAAATCCATTAGCCCTTTCATTTGCTGCTTTATGAACGGCTTTGTATATCACAGCGACCTTTTTGTGCCCTAACTCAATAAATTTCTTCGCCGCAAAAGATCCACAGTCGTAGTCATTCAGAACCAACGTCCCAGCGTGTTGAATATTTAGATCACTATTTATAATGATGGTGGGGATCTGTTCGCTTATTTCTTTTAAAAGAGTTACATTGGCTTGTTTAGTGGCACTTACTACTGGATCCACTATCATACCTTTTAATCCAAAGTCCATCCACCTTTCTAAGGTTTCCCTTTCAACAACAGGATCGTTTTTTGCGTTACCTATAAAAGATTTACACTTAGTATTTTTTAATGCCTCTTCTGCTCCCATGACTATAAAAGGAAATATATAGTCAGTTAAAGATTGAGTTAAAATACCTATGTTTTCTTTATCTTTTCTCATGGATTTAACGTAAGTTCCACTGCCTCTTCTAGTAACCAAATACCCTTCTTTTTCTAAATCGTAGATAGCTTTTCTAACTGTTTGCCTACTGACGGAAAAAAATTCAGCCAATTTATTTTCAGATAGAATTCTATCTCCTTTTTTTAATTCTCCACTCTTCAATTGATCAAGGATGTAATCTTTTATGATAGATTGCTTGGTCTTTTTCACTGCCAAAACTCCTCCGTAGTCTGTTGTTATAACTAGTATAATACATTTTATTTAAAAATTGCTATAATTTTGAAAAGATTTTATTTCCTGATCCAAACTGCCATTGGTCCTTCTTCTCTATTTGCCCAGGCAAAATATGGAATTAGATTAATATCGATTTTCTTTTTTGCTCCTTTTATTCTTCCAGTTTGTGAGTACAACTTTCCCTCCCAATTCCGTAAATCCTCATAGAATCCTTTTGCTTTTAATTTTATCACTCTTTTTGAATTTATTTGATAATTTTCTGGTTCGATTTTTTCATTTAAATCGATTTGATAATTCCACACATCTCCTTCTTTGTTATCTGCTTTTTCAATACAATAAACCATAGGTCCTCTTTTCAAAGCTACTTTGTCTAAGTTTTCCCTCACAAATGGATGACTTTCTACAAAATTTATATCCATCGGTAAATTTAAAATTATTTCATGGGGACCTTTCCAAGGTTTGAATATTTTCAAAAAGCCTTTCTCTAAATTCTTGTTTAATTTTTCTCCATCCACAGTTATATCAAAAACGTTCGCCCATGAAGGAATTCTTAAAAATAAAGAAAATGGATCAATAACTTCTGTAGAAACAATTATCCTTATTTTTCCATCCCATGGATAATCCGTTTCTTGTGTAATTTTGACTTCTTTTTCTTTGTAAATTATATTTGCTTGACTGTTTTCGTACAAGTTTATGTATATTCCTTCATCAGAAGTTGCATAAATATAACCAGGGAAAGAGGTTAATGTTCTTGCTATATTTGGAGGACAACATGCACATTCGTACCAAGGTTGTCTTCTCTTTTTTCTCCTGTCTTCTAAAGGATTTACATAGAAATAATGTTTGCCATCTATAGAAATTCCTGAAAGTAAACCATTGTACAAAACCAACTCCATTAGATCTACATATTTGGCTTCACCCGTAGCTAAGAACATTCTATAATTCCACATATATGAAGCTATTGCGGCACATGTTTCTGTGTATGCTCTTCTATTAGGTAATTCATAATCTTCCCCAAAAGATTCGCCTTCATATCGAGAGCCAGCTCCTCCCGTAATGTACATCTTTTTTGTTACCAAGTTCTCCCAAAGTCTTTCTATGGTAGAGAAAATTTCTTCATCTCCTGTTTCTAAGTGAATGTCCGTTGCACCGGTACAAAGGTACAACATTCTAACAGCATGGCCCGTCATCTCGTCTAATTCTTTAAATGGCTTGTGATCTATATAGTACTCTGGGTTGAAAAAGCGATAAGTACTCGCATACCCATTCCCTCTTTCTTCCAAAAAACATTTAGCAAGGTTTAAATATTTTTGGTTCTTTGTTTCACGATACAACTCAACTAGAGCCATTTCAATTTCTGGATGGCCTGGTGCACCACGTTTTTTATCTGGACCGAAGGTGTCTACAATTAAATCTGCAAATTTTATAGCTACATCAAATAATGTATCCTCACCTGTAACCCTTTTATGAGCTATCGCAGCTTGAATTAAATGCCCGGCACAATAAAGTTCATGTTTTGTTGCGAGATCCGTCCATCTCTCTTTTTTTCTTTCAAACATAAAATAAGTATTCAAATAGCCATCATCTTCTTGAGCGTCTTTTACTTCTTTGATTGTGTTATCAATCTTTTCTTTTAAATCATCGTCGTTAGTGAACAGCAAAGCATAAGAAGCAGCTTCAAGCCATTTATATACATCTGAATCGTTAAAAACTAACCCTTTAAAAGAACCTTCTTTTTTACCCGAAGCTATTCTAAAGTTATCTATTCTACCGGTACTTTCTAATAATTCGTACTGCGAAGGAATAGTAACTTTCAACATTGTTTCCAAATAATCATTCATGAACCCCTTTATTTTTACTGAACTTATGGAACAAGGCGTCAATTTATTCTTTGATGAGTCTGTAAAATTTATTATCTTTGTTTCATCCATATTTTCACCTCATTAAAACAAGATACTCGTTGAATTTAATAGGAAATACAAAAAAAAATTAACCTCCCTACATTGGGATTTTTCATTTTTGTGCAAAGAGGTTACTAATTCATTTATTTTACTTCTTTAATCTAATAACATTCCAAGAAAGTGGTGACAAATTGGCTTTTACTTTTCCTCCTTCATTTCTGGCATTTCCATTGTTGTGAGGTTTAACGTTGTCTGGATTATCTTCTGTATTTACCGCTTTAAGATCATTGTTTTCTAAAATTATGTGCTCTATCACAGAATAATCTTCAAAACCTTTTAATTCACAATCAAACTCCATCTTATCTTGTGCCCTATTTACTGCAAATATCGTTAATTCGCTTTTCTCTTCATTAAAAACGGGAACTGCGTCCACAAATGGAACACCTTTAAAATCTTTAGTATCATATGTTCCAACTGATACGACTGGTTGTAAAACGGTGCCTCTTCCGAAGTTAGAAGCATGCATGAATGGATAGAATATTGTTTGCCTCCATGCACCTCCACCTTTTCTTGTCATAATAGGGGCAATTACATTCACCAACTGGGCTAAACAAGCTATCTTAACTCTATCAGCATGTTTTAGGAGCGTAATTAGCATTAGACCTACTAACAAAGCATCTTCAAAAGTGTATACATCTTCTAGTAATGGCGGAGCAATTTGCCAGGGTTCAACTTTCTCATCTTCTTTTCTTGAATGAAACCAGACGTTCCATTCATCAAATGATATATAAATCGTTTTGTTAGTTTTCTTTCGACCTTTTACGTAATCACACGCGGCTACAGCTGATTTTATATATGAATCCATATCAATAGACTTTGCTAAGAAGTTTTCTATGTTATTTTCATAATTGTCGTAGTAGGCATGCAAAGAAATAAAATCAACATAATCGTAAGTATGCTCAAGTACGGTCGCTTCCCATTCACCAAAAGTTGGGATGTGCCATCCTGAGCTTCCAGAAGCAACCAAGCTTAGATTTGGATCAACCAATTTCATTACTTTAGCGGTTTCTTCAGCCAGTCTGGCGTATTCTAAGGCGGTTTTGTGTCCAATTTGCCATGGACCATCCATTTCATTTCCTAAGCACCATACTTTTATGTTGTGTGGATCATTGTATCCATGTTGTTTTCTTAAATCACTGAAATAACTTCCTCCAGGGAAGTTGCAATACTCAACAAAATTTCTAGCTTCGTCTGTTCCTCTTGTACCTAAATTAATAGACATCATTGGTTCTGTATTTACTAACTTACACCATTTCATAAACTCATTGGTACCAAATTCGTTTGGTTCTAAGGAACGCCAGGCTAATTCAAGTTTTTTAGGTCTTTTTTCTTTTGGACCTACTCCGTCCTCCCAGTTGTACCCTGAAACGAAGTTTCCTCCGGGATACCTAACAATAGAAACGTTTAATTCTTTAACCAAATCTATTACATCTTTTCTGAATCCTTTTTCATCTGCTTTAGGATGATCAGGTTCATAGATACCTGTATAAACAGCCCTACCAAGATGTTCTATAAAAGAGCCAAAAAGTCTGTTATCTACTTTATCAATCACAAAGTTTTTGTCTATATATATTTTTGCTTTTTTCATTTTAAATACCTCACTCGTATAATATGTACGGATATGAACTTAAAAAATGGTAATAAAAATCAGCTTTTTATCCTTTTCATTATTTCTTTTGTAAAGAGATACCCCGATGCTAAAATAGTAGCAGGGATGAGTGTATTACATAGTAATTTTGAAATTTTAATTAACAAAAAGCGATGGGAAGAAGAAATTTCCCATCGCTTAAGAAAGTTTATTTTATCTTTTAGTATAAACTTTATTGGCATATTCATAGAATTCATCGACATTTTCAGAAGTTACAACGTCAACTCCCGTATCTATAATGTAATCAACTGAACCGTCTTCATTTGTTACTTTTGGTAATAATTGTAGTGTTTTGTCTACACCCAATTTCGACATATTGTATAAAATGGCTAGAGATAAATAACCCATGTCATAAGGTCTTTGACCAACAAGGCCCTTCCAGACACCTGCTTTTACGAGCTCTAATTCTGGTGGTAAAGTATCAAAAGCAACTATTAGGAGTGATTCTGCCTTTTCCATTCCTCCTAAAGCATTAACCATTGTATCCACCGGAACATATGCAGCCGAAGCATTGGCAATGAACCATCCATCTAAATTTGGATAACGTTTATTTACATCTGTTAAAATTTGAACAGCTTTAGCAGTGTCGTCCTCAGCGGGGAAAGGATCAGCAACATAGACTATTTCTTTTCCAGTTTTTTGGGAGTATTCTTCCAACGCATCCTTGAATCCTGCAATTCTCTCATTCAAGTTAAGTGCTGCTAACCCACCTGTTAAAATAGCAAAATTCAAAGTTGTTTTATCGGGTTTGTGTTGATCGATAAGTTGTCCCATAAGCTCACCAGCAACGTATCCTGCATTGTAATTGTTAGTTCCCAAATATACATATCTACCACTATCTGGTGAATCAGAATCAAAGGTTATTACCGGGATATCCCTGTTCAAAGCTTGTTGAATGACAAATTTAATAGCTTCTGGGTCATTAGGAGATATCCCAATCCCATCTACACCACGAATAATATACGCTTGTATCTTTTGGGCTTGTTCTGCTGCATCCACTTCAACAGGAGCATCAAATATTGCTTCAACTCCTAAGGCTTCTGCTGCATCTTTCATACCGTTTTCTACTGCGAACCAATAAGGGTTGTTCATAGACTTTGGTGAGAGTAAAAAGGTTTCAGAGAATGCAAATAAACTCACTAATAATACCAAAACTACCAAAAAACGTTTCATAAAAACACCTCCTCAAATTTTGTTGTTACAAATTAACTAAATGTACCACAGAATAGTTCCTGTTTTGTCTCAGTTAAGTTTTTGAAATTTCTTCATACCCTCACATACTCAATACCAACAATTTTTGCAAACAATTCCCACCTCCTTGTAGTGTCTCCGATGTTAAAGCATTGGTGATGAGTTCCTCCGTTTTTGAGCCAGTTAGTCATCGCATTCCTTACTCCAGTATCTGGTTTGAAATGAAAATATGGCATTTCAACATTTGGATAATCTTCACTGTCTATAACTTCTCCTTTTGAAACAACTAATCTGAAATTCCCTTCGCTTAAGGGGGCTAAGGAAGTTATGGTTCCTTCACCTGGTTGTACGTTGAATACAACCGTTGGTGGATTGTTTAAATCTCCTATACCTAAAAATCTGTCTATGAGTTTTATTGGTTTGTCTTTTCTTGCTACTTTCCAATTACCTTCTCCCATATGGCTCATAAAAACGGAGTCTCTTTCAAAATCCATAGCATACATTTCTGTGAAATGTCCGTTATTGCCTAGGATATGTCCTATTTTTACAACCGTAGCTGCAAGGGCATCCCCTTCTGCTCCATATCCATACCCTTTTGCCATCAAGTTAGAGGCAGCCATTAACGGTAACTGTTCGAACCTTCCATCATCCTTTACAGAATCGAAGTAGATACTGTATCCATCGTAGCTGTTATCTTCGAGGAACTTTTCAATGGCAACCTGAAATTTTGCAGCAAAGTCGTGTTGGTCTTCTTTTAGTTTAGGATCAATTTCAAAGTTCTTTGCGTTTTCTGCTTTAACATCTTCGATCTCTTTCTTTGTTACTTTTTCAAAGTAAGAATATATCTTTCCCATACTTTCGTCTACTATTTCAACTCCGAGTTTTTTTAACAATGCCGATGAATCAAAGGTAATATCCCCCATCCCAGGCATTCTTCCAACAACTGCGATTCTTATATTTTTACAAGCTTTTGCTGCTTGAGCTGCAAGACTCCAATCCCTCACAAAGTTTTTGAATTCTTCTTCTTTCCAATTTCCTGTAACCACTGGACAATTGACACCTAATCTAACTATTGCATTCATATTATCTTGTGCCCCATGTATTCCTTGGTTGTAAGTCAAAAGTTCCATATCCCAGTCTTTTGTCACGCTAGGTAAAGGTTGGATATTTGCGAGTATTATCGGTAGATTATTCTTTTTTAACGCGGGAACAATTCTTTGACCTGGACTGTAAGTCAGCATCATAATCATAATTCCATCTATTTCTTTGTCGTTGTTATACGTTTGGACTATTTCTTCGATGTCTTTTCTATTTCTAGCAGGCTTAATAAATTTAAATTCTGCTATATCTCCTAATTCTTTGATGACGCCTTTAACGTAGTTTGATTGAGTTTCAACTATGTTAGGATAAGTTTTGTCATACAGTTCTTGCATAATTCCTAATACTCCAATTGTGGGTTTTTTCTTATCTACCATCTTGCACCTCCAAAGATTATTTTGTTTAGTAAGTTATAATTTGGCAATTTTATGCATTATTTCTTTAGTATTGTTATATAGTTCTAAAAACAATTTGTAATACTCTTCGTATTTATCGAAACTGTCTTTATTTGTATTCACGGTTGTTTCTATCTTTATCCAATTTTTGATTTCCTCAGGTTTTTTGAATATCCCCGTGCCAAGTCCAACGAGAAAAGCATCTCCCAATGGTGCTTCAATGTTGTCGGATAATTTGATCATGTTGTAGCCTGTAACATCTGCAAAGATCTTAGTCCAAAGGTCAGAATTGGCTACTCCTCCTACTATCCAGCAGTCTGGATTTAGTTTTATACCTGATTCTTTTGCGGTTTGCATGTTATGTCTTAGTGAGAAAGCAGCGGATTCCATGAGAGCCCTATAAATATGTGGTTTTTTGTGATATAAAGTGATTCCAAAAATAACCCCTCTTGCATCAGGGTCCCATATAGGGGATCGTTCTCCCATGAAATATGGTAATGCTAAGAGGCCTTCGCTCCCCAAAGGTACTTTTTTTGCCTTCATTTCTAAAAGTTCATAAGGAGAATAGCCAGATTGTTCACCAAAAGTTTTTTCCATTTGACCAAATTCATCTATAAACCAATTTACTAACGCACCGGTTGTGGCACTTCCACCAAACGTGTAGAGTAAATGATCTTCATCGACAACGTAAGGGTAATTTACTAATTGGGGAGTGGTGGGTTTTTTATCGTACAACAGAGTTCCCCAACACGTGGAAGTCCCTGCCATAAAGACATGTTCTCCTTCGTTCAATACCCCAGCGCTTAATTGTGCCATTGGCGCATCTATTCCCCCAGAGATTATGGGAGTGCCTTCTTTTAAACCAGTAAGTTTTGCCATATCCTGCTTTAAATAACCTGCAATATCTTTTGATCTTAGTATTTTTTCTGGTAGTTTATCAATGGAGATTCCTAGAATCTTTCCCATTTCTTCGGACCAATTTTTTGTCCTGATATCAAAAACCCCACCTAAATTTCCAGCTGAACTGTAATCAGTTGAAAGTTCTCCAGTAAGCTTATATATAACGTAATCTTTAGGGCTGATAAATTTATAAGTATTTTTCCAAACATCAGGTAAGTTATTTTTTATCCACATTATCTTGGTGAAACCAAAATAAGAATCAACATAATTTCCTGTTATTTCAAACAGTTTATCTTGTGATACATTCTCTTTAACCCACTGGGTTTCTTTTGATGCCCTTCGATCCATCCAAATAAGGCAAGGGTACAAAGGGTTCATATCTTTATCTACAGGTACACCAGCGCCACCGTATAAGCCACTTAAAGATATTCCCGCTATCTCAGAAGGGTTTATATTAGCCATTTCTACGCTTTCTTTCAAGGTTTGAATGAAGGCATCTACCCATACATCAGCATTTTGTTCTGCCCATGAAGCCTTTGGTGTGTTCACTTTATAGGTCTTGCTTGCTTTTGAGATTAGATTTCCTTTTTCATCTAAAATGACAGTTTTTGTCCCAGTAGTTCCTATATCCGTACCTATTAAGTACATACGTTGCCCTCCTTAAACTCTTTATTTGTCATTTTTGACCGTAGTTACTATGATGAAATTCATATAGTCGTTTTGCTTCTTTTTCATCCAAAGGTTCTGGATTTCCAATAGTCCTAGCAAGATAGGCTGTTTGTGCAACCTCTTCCAAGAAAATTGCTTTTCTTATAGTCTCATTGATATCTTTTCCCATGACTATTACCCCATGTTTACTTAAAAGAACTGCTTTTGCTTGATTAACAACTTCAATCACAGCTTTACCAATTGCCTCAGAGCCTACAGGTGCATAGTTTGAAACAGGTACTTGCACCCCAAAAACATCCGCATGTGCAGTGCTGTAAACAGGTATTGGCTGTGATAGCAACGCAAAAGCAGAAGCGTAAGGTGAGTGAGTATGAATGATACTCCCTACCTCAGGTAAGTTTTTGTAAAGGTAAAGGTGGGTAGCAGAATCGACAGACGGTTTTAGTTTGCCTTCTACTGTGTTTCCTTCCATGTCCAGAACTACCATATCTTCGACTTTCAATTCATCATATGGTATTCCAGAGGGTTTGATTATTACGTGATTGTTTACTTTTACACTGACATTTCCACTGGTGTAGGCAACTAATCTGTATTTTTCAAGATTCATGTGCGCTTTGTATAGTTCTTTTTTCAAATCTTCGTACATTCTCCACTCTCCTCTTTGATATAAAAATTTATGTTTCAAAACTGCTACAATTAAGATTTTTAGAGTTAACTTGTATGATAAAAATATTACAACATGTATATATTAATCTTGGTAAATTTTAAATTTGTACATACTAATTATATACCTATATTTCTTGTAAGCAAAATGTAATTATTAGCAATTACAGGTTATCTCGTCTGTTTAGAGGCAATTAAATTGGATTAACAACTTAAATCTCAATTTTTGAAAAAAATGTAAAAAAATAAAACCCCGGTTAGAAAAAATTCTAATCAGGGTTTGAAGTTGATTGTATGGTTCAAAATTGTTTATGCATCTTCTAAAAGATTAACTTTTTACATTTATCTCTCTATACAGTCTCATCATGATTTCTATATTCTTCACGCCATTTGTTGTTCCACTTTTTGAAAGGCAAGCTGTAGCAGTGGCTGTTCCAACTTTTAAAGCTTTTGATATATCCCATCCTTTATTGATAGAATATAATACTCCCGCACAGAATGCATCCCCTGCTCCTACTGTCCCTTTTATATAACCTTCAGGTAGATCAAAAGAAGGTTGTATATAAAAATTGTTTGTTTCATCTAGTGCAAAAGCTCCTTCAGGAGAGTGGACTATCACCCATTGCTTAACTCCCATTTCTTTTAATTTGAAGCATACGGGTTCGATGTTATCAACGATCAATTTATCTTCTGTGTCCCTTATTGGTATGTTGGTTGTTAAAGAGGCTTCTATTTCGTTGATAGTACAATAATCTGTGTACTTTAAAGAAGGTGGAATAATTTTAGAATACCTATCAGAATTTTCACTTACCAAGTCTAAGGATGTTTTTATTCCTTTTTGTTGAGCCGTTGCTAACGTTTTTGCCAAAACAGTTCCATAGTCGGGATCTGATGAGTCGAGTTTCTCTAATAATAAAGGATATCCAACATGTAATATTTTAGAGTTAATTCTATCAAAGTCAAAATGAGTAATATCAAGTAGAGAGTTTGCACCTCGATAGTGAAAGAATGTCCTTTCCCCTGTTGATTCAACGATCATATCGTCGGTGAAAGAAGTCCCTACCTCATTTTGTTGAAAAACCATTTCTGTATTTATATTATTTTCTTTTAGTATTTTTAAAACGTATTCTCCCAGCTTGTCATTCCCAACTACCCCAATCGCTTGAAGGGATAAATTTTTATCCATCTTTGCTAAGTCTATTAAAGTATTGGGAACAGCTCCCCCCACAGAATACTCTATGTTTAAAATATTGGCTAAACGTCCTACTTTTGGATAAGTATCAACAATTTTGATATAGTCAAAAACTATTATTCCTCCAATTGTGATTCCTTTTCTTTCCATTTTTTTGGGTTCTCCTTTTTTATTAAAGAGGGATAGTTTCATCTGACTATGCAAGGTTATATTTTTTGATTACTTCTTCAACATTGGCATTTTTATGGACTATTTCTTTTAATCCCATGATGAGAGATTCCATTTTGGGATTTTGCCAAACATTTCTTCCGAATACTATTCCTTTTGCTCCTGCCTCGATGGATTCTTTTGCTACCTTAATAACACCTTCTATATTATCCATCTTAGGACCACCAAGAACAAAAACGGGTACTTTTAAATTATTAACTAATTCTTTAAATTCAGTTTCATCGCCTGTATATGGAATCTTCAATATATCTGCTCCAAATTCAAGTGCCATTCGTGAGGCATGTTCTATAAGCTCAGGATCATTCTTCTTCTCTTTTGGTATGCTATTACCCCATAAGACAGGTTCAACCATGAGCGGTATATTCCATTTGTCGCACTCATTGGCTACCTTTTCCACAACTTCTATACTCTCCATCTGGATATTTTCTTTTTCTCCCCAAGGTAGTAAGACTTTGACTACATCAAAATCATATCTTATGGCAAATTGAATGTCAGCTATTAGTTTATGACCAATCGTATCGCCACTACCTCCGGGAATCGTCGAAGGTAGGGGTAAATCCATAGTTAAAATTCTACCAGGAGCATCTTTTGAAGTAAAAAGATCAGTTGTTATCTTTGCTATACCTGGGCTTATCAACGTTCCATCTATTCCTATATTTATTAGCTTTTCCAAAGTTTTAACAGGATTTTGTAGTCCCGAAACATTTCCCATCACGAGCCCGTGATCTATGGGAATAATAACTGATTTTCCGCTTTCTGGATTCAAAACACGCGAGAGTCTCAACTCTTTTATGCCCATTCTATTACCTCTTTTCAAATTCTTTTAAAGTTTGGATCTGTAAATATATCAGTTGCATCGTCACTATCGTATGGGATGTTAAGCAGAGAGTTGCTTTGTACAAGAATATAGTTACTAGTACTAGTTATAACCTGTTTTAAAAAATAGTAAGAGAAAAAACTGATTGAAACTTTTTTAAGTCAAAGAGAAAAGATCATAAATTAAAGTCGATATTCTTTAACTAACGAATTTATAGATTCTGAAAGGTCCAAAAGTTTTTGTGATTCTTCTGTGAGATTTTCCATAGCCTTTGCAACTTCTCCCAAATTTTCTTTGAAGGTTAAAATGCCTTTAGAAGTCTCTTCAAATTGCTCAGAGATTTCGGTTGTATTGTTGCTAACTTCAATCACCAATTTGTTTTCACTTTCAATGAAATCTTTTAATGTTACAATAGTATTTACAGTCTTGTCGATATTTTCTTGTATCTTTTTTATTCTTAAACTTAATTCTTCAATTTTATCTGCGTTATCTTCAACCTTTTTCCCTGTGTTTGAAGTTGATTCAGCTACTGAGCTTACAGTTTTTTCCATTTTTAAGACAGCGTTTTGTACATCTGAAGCCATTTTTTCAGAGCTTTCAGCGAGTTTTCTTACTTCCTCCGCAACTACCGCAAATCCCTTTCCAGCTTCTCCCGCTCTAGCTGCTTCTATTGCTGCATTTAAAGATAAAAGATTGGTTTGTTCTGCTATCGATCTGATGTTTTCAGCGAAAGAACTAACTTCTTTTGTTACATTCAAAAGCTTTTGCATATCATTAATATTATTTTCCACATCTTTAGTAATATTTTTGTTTTCTTCGGCAATCTGGAGAATATTTTTTATGTCTTCGTTTATTTCTAATTTAAATTTCTCTGCTTCTGTTACAGAATTTTCTGCTTGATACCCTAATTTCTCAGAGTTATCTTTAACTTCATTCAAGGAAGAAGTAATGTTTCTTAATTTATTTACTGATTCAATTAAACTGTCGCTATAGGTATTTACTTCCCCTGAAATTTCTTCACTAACTGCTGAATATTCTTCAACTACAGAAGAAGTATTTTCAGCATTTTGTTTTAGAATATTTGAAGAAGATTTAAGCTGGTTTAGCATACTTTTTAGAGAATTAGCTACATTAATAAAAGCGTTATGAACTTGAGCAATTTCGTCTTTCTTTTTTGAAGAAGGTGGAATTTGTGTCAAGTCTTTATTCAAAATACTGTTAGCCAATTCGTTAGTAATTTTTAGAGTCCCAGATATTGAATGATTAAGAAGATACGTGATGAAAATAATTATACCTATAACAATGAGAGTAGTAATTAAAGTCGTATTAAAAACAGAATTTACGTTTTTAAGAACTTTTTGAGCGTTAGTAGAAATTATTTGTGCGTTTGAATTAGCTGATTTTTGAATTTCAGTCATTTCGCTTTCAACTAAATTAGAAAAAGTTTCTATCAAAGGAATAAGTTCGATACTAAATAACTTGCTTAGTTCCCCATTCATCTTTTGGATTTCATTTTGACTTTCTGATAATTGATTTGTCAATGAAGTGTATTCCTTTCTTAGATCATCTCTTTCTGCCCTAAGTTGCGCATATTTATTAACGTTTTTTTGGTATGCATCAACAGTTTTATCAATAACAACAGCCTCAATAGGATTCATTATTACGAAATAGCCACCGTCAAGTATGTAGTTTATAATTTTCTTTATTTCTTCAACAGCGTTATTTAGGGAGAGTGTGAGCTCTTGGGATATTGTATTTTGTATGAGGATCTCTCTTGCCGTTAATTTTAATAAGTTAATGTTTTCTTCAGCCTGTGAAAAGTGAGGTAATAGATCCTTATTCCAAAATTTTTCCAAACCCCAGATACCTATACCATCTAAATTTAAAGAGCTTTCTGTCTCTTGTTTAATTTTTTCATTACCTTCGAAGTCGTCCCAATTGGGAATTTTTTCCTGAAGGGATTTTATCTTATTAATTTCATCCTCTAATTTGCTTTCATTGTAAGTTAGCAAGTCATTCATTTGATTTTCAATTTGTTGGATATTTGCTTCATTGCTAGAAAGTTTCTTACTAAGATCGCTAATTTCTTGGTTTTTTTGAATTAGGATTGTAATTTTAGAAGAAGCTTGTTGATTCAAGTCTTCAATATTTTGGAATAAAGAAGAACTTTTTACTAAAAAATCTTGAGAAAAGTCTTCTTCCTGGAGAAGAAGTTTTTTCCCTTCACTTAGAAAAGTGTTAAAGTCTTCTTGAGCACTTTTAATTTGATTTATGTCAGATAAATATCCTGATGATATGAGTGCTATATTTGCTTGGGTAGTATTATAAAAACCTTGAAAAAAATCTTGGAAAGATTCCAGATTGGAGATCATATTCTCAGCCGAAATAACGGTTTCATTACCTTGTTTTTCTAAGTTGGAAATGGTAATTTTTACAACACCTAATATTAAGATTAAAGCAGCAATAACGATAATGTAGCCAGATATTATTCTTGTACTAATTTTCATTTCTTTCAGCTCCCATTATGCGTATACTTTTTCTTTTTGAGTAGCCAACTTCATAACTTTTTCTTGTGAAGCTTCTTTGGCGTTAAGGACCCCCGTAAGATGTCCATAAGCCATAACAGCTATTCTATCGCTTATTTGTAAAACCTCTGGTAATTCTGAAGATATCATGATAATAGCCATTCCTTGTAGTGCTAGTTCAGATATCAATTCATATATTTCCGCTTTAGCTCCCACATCTATCCCTCGAGTTGGTTCATCTAGTATTAAGATTTTGGGTCTTAAAGCTATCCATTTTGCTACTACAACTTTCTGTTGATTTCCCCCCGATAAGTATTTTACTCTTCTTGTAGGAGAAGGAGTTTTTATGTTAAAGGAATCTATTGCCCATTTACTCAAATCTTTTTCCGCTTTTTCATTCACGAATATTCGAAATCTCTTTAATTTATCTAAACTAGGAAGAGATATGTTATCTTTGACAGAATGAATCAAAATCAATCCTTTTCTTTTCCTATCTTCTGGTACCATACCTATACCCAACTTAATAGCATCAAGTGGATTATTTATTGTCACTTCTTTGTTATCAACATAGATTTTTCCTGATTTCTTTTTTCTTAAACCGATTATAGTTTCCATGATTTCTGATCTCCCTGCACCTATCAAGCCGGAGAAGCCTAAAACTTCTCCCTCATTAACCTCAAATGAAACATTTTTGAATCCTTCGCCACTAAGATTTTCAACTTTCATGATCGTTTTACCAATTTCGTGTTCTTTTTTTATATAAAAATTTTCTATTTTTCTTCCAACCATCATTTCAACGATTTTATCTCGGTTAAGATCAGATATATTATTTGTTTCAACTAATCTTCCATCCCTTAAAACAGAAACTTTATCAGCTATTTCGAATATTTCTTCTAACCTATGGGAGACAAATATAATTGACACACCTTTTTGTTTCAAATTTCTTATAACTTCGAACAATTTTGCAACCTCATTCTGCGTGAGGGAAGAGGTAGGTTCATCCATTATAATAACTTTAGATTCTTTGTAGGTAGCCCTTGCAATCTCAATCATTTGTTGAACACCAATCGTGAATTTTTTTAATTTGTCATTAGGATTTATGTTCAGATCAAACTCCTTTAAGAACTCCTTTGCAGATTTGTATAGTTTACCATAGTTAAGAAAAGGTCCTCTTTTTGGTTCAGAGCCTAAAAACAGATTTTCTGAGACAGATAAATTATCCATGACTGACAATTCTTGAAAGATAGTAACAATTCCTTCTTCAATAGCTTCTGAAGGATGTTTCCAATATCTTTCTTTGCCCTTAAAAATTATTTTGCCTGCATTTTGTTTATAAACGCCTGCTATGATTTTCATCAATGTGGACTTTCCCGCACCGTTTTCTCCCACGATGGCATGAACTTCCCCAGGATAAAAGTCAATACTTACTTGATCTAAAGCTTTTACACCAGGGAATTCTTTAGAAATATCAACTACTTTTAAGACAGGGTTCATCCTTCTTTCCCCCCTCTAAGTTGATCGAAGGCTACGGCGATAATGATTACTGCACCGATGGCAACTTGTTGCCAGAAAGAAGACACACCTAAAAGGATCAACCCGTTTCTCAGTACACCCATGATGATAGCACCAATCACGGTTCCTAAGATAGTTCCTTCTCCACCTTGTAGACTCGTACCTCCTATAACAGTTGCGGCAATAACATCTAATTCATAACTTTGACCAGCATTTGCTTGAGCTACTCCCAACCATGCTGTCATTAAAAATCCAGCAAATGCTGCCAACAACCCATTAATTACATAAACCATTATCAATATTCTATCAGTTTTAATTCCAACCAATTTTGATGCTTCTAAATTACCACCAGTTGCATATATTCTTCTTCCAACGATAGTGTATCGTAGAAATATATAAGCGATAATGGCAACTCCAGCGAAGTATAATACAGGAACAGGAACAGGTCCAACCATACCTTGACCTTGAGAAGTAAATGACTTTGGAAAAGGAGATATTGGCCAGCCTTCACTTAATACATATGCTAAACCCCTTGCTATACTGAGCATACCTAGAGTACTTATAAACGGTGGAATTTTAACTTTGGTAATGAGAAGTCCGTTTGTTAATCCAGCAGCCATTCCAACTAATAAGCCTACCAAAATACTCAGGACAGGATTTAAACCTAAATCATGCATGAGTAACCCCATCACAACTCCAGATAAACCTAAAATAGAGCCAACAGAAAGGTCTATTCCACCAGTGATAATTACCATTGTCATACCGCAAGCCATAACCCCAATAAATGTCACATTTAAAATGATACTGAAAAGGTTATCAACCGATAAAAACCCTGGTGCAGTTATTCCCAAGAAAAGCATCAGAGCAATTAAAACCAAGAATATAGTGAATTCTCTTATAGCAAAAATTTTTTTTAACGTCTCCAATTTTTTTTCCTCCTTTGTAAATGCTTAGGTATTTTTAAAATTTTTATTGATTAAAAGCGATGGGAATAAGAAGGTCCCATCGCTTAAGAAAGTTTATCTATCTTTTAGTATAAACTTCAGTGGCAAATTCAAAGAATTCATCAACATTTTCTGAGGTTACAATATCGACTCCCGTATCTATAATGTAATCAACTGAACCATCTTCATTTGTAACTTTTGGTAATAATTGTAGTGTTTTATCTACACCTAATTTCGACATATTGTATAAAACAGCTAGAGATAAATATCCCATGTCGTATGGCCTTTGACCAACCAGTCCCTTCCAGGCACCTGCTTTTACGAGTTCCAATTCTGGTGGTAAAGTGTCAAAACCAATTGTTAAGAGTGATTCTGCCTTTTCCACTCCACCTAAGGCTTTAATAACCGTATCCACTGGAGCAAACAAGTGCCATCCGCCAGAAGTGAACCAACCATCTAAATTTGGATAACGTCTGGTAACATCTGTTAAAACTTGAACAGCTACAGCGGTATCGTCGTTACATGGGAAAGGATCTGCAACATAAACGATTTCTTTTCCTGTTTTTTGGGAGTATTCTTCCATGGCATCTTTGAATCCTGCGATTCTTTCGTTCAAATTAACTGCTGCCAACCCCCCTGTTAAAATAGCAAAATTCAAAGTAGTTTTATCAGGTTTGTATTGGTCGATAAGTTGTCCCATAAGTTCACCAGCAGCATATCCTGCATTGTAATTGTTAGTTCCCAAATATACATATCTACCACTATCTGGTGAATCAGAATCAAAAGTTACTACTGGAATATCCCTGTTCAAAGCTTGTTGAATGACAAATTTAATAGCTTCTGGATTATTGGGAGATATACCAATACCATCCACACCACGAATAATATAGGTTTGTATCTTTTGGGCTTGTTCTGCTGCATCAGCTTCTATAGGAGCATCAAATATTGCTTCAACTCCTAAGGCTTCTGCTGCGTCTTTCATACCGTTTTCTACTGCAAACCAATAGGGGTTGTTCATAGACTTTGGTGAAAGTAAAAAGGTTTCAGAGAATGCAAATAAACTCACTAACAATACCAAAACTACCAAAAAACGTTTCATAAAAACACCTCCTGTAAATTTTGTTGTTACAAAGTGACTATAGGTACCTATCAAACAAAAAATGCCTTAGTATATAATTCAATATACTAAGGCATTCATGACCTCATATTATTAAATTTTTTATTGAATATTATCATCCCACCCTTGAGGATGACTTTCTGAAAACATTTAATCATATTTTCATTTTTATGTCAACATCGATTAGGGGCGATTAGATCCGATTAGAGTTATTCTAAGTCATTTATTTTTGATTAAGTTAAAAAATCTTAGATTTTCTTAATTTATATAAATTTGGTAAAATTAACTAATAAAGATTTTTTGATTTTAGAGGGAATTGTTATGTCAAATTTGTTTGAAATTCAGAATTTTCGTGTAAAAGATCAAGACACTGAACTCTTAAAAAATTTCTCCTTAGAAGTACAAAAAGGGGAAGTTATAACCATTGTTGGTCAAGAAGGCTCAGGTAAGAATGCCATTATCAATGGATTAATTGGTAAGTTACCTGCAGAAGGGAAATTGTTTCATATGAGACAACTTGTTCCTTTCAATCTGTATGATCTAAAGAAAAATAAGATTGAAATTATTAATCAAAAACCTAGGTTATTAGAGAATCTCTCTGTTTCAGAGAATTTGTTTTTAGATACTTCTTATAAGAAAAAACTATCGATTTTTTATTTTAAAAGAAAAACCCAGAAAGTAGTGGAGGAAATTTTAAAAAAGTATAATTTGAACTTATCACCATATATGAAAGTAGGAGATCTCACGTTAGAAGAAAAGAAAAATTTGGCGTTTGTAAGAGCTTTTTCTGTAAATCCAGATGTTGTGATTTTATACGAACCAGCTGAGAATATTTCTTTAAGTTCTTTGATGAATCTCCACAATATGATAAGAACACACAAAAAAGAAGGTAAAAGTGTAATCTACATAACTAAACAATGGGAAGATGCCTTGAGAATCGCTGATAAGATCGCAATATTGAATGAAGGTGAGATTGCGGAAATTTTGGACTCCCAAGAGGTAAAAAATAATCCTAAAAAATTGATAAATAAGATTATGGGAATTAACTCTGATGACAATAATGTAAATCCTGAAGAAAGTCAACTAATTGAATCGGTTTTCGAAGCTGCAGAATACTTAACATCAGAATATGAGCTAGATGATCTTATGAATCTGCTTGCAAAAAATGCTGCAAAGGCTATGAAAGCAGAGGCATGTGGAATATCTTTGATGGATGAGGACACAAACGCAATAATAGATAAAGCTTTTTACAAACGAAACAAGAATGTGGAAGTTGAACCGAATGAATCAGAAATTTTAAATTTGATTGGCGATGAAAAAGTTTATTATTTTTCAAAAAGAGATAAAGGTTTCGAAAAATTCTTTAAAATCAACAAAGATATCTGTAGTTTCATATGTGTCCCTTTGTACATAAGATCAAGATTGAGTGGTATAATCCATATTTATTACAAAGAAGTATACCTATATTCCGAAGAAGAGATAAAGTATTTAGAAACTATAGCTCATCAAGCTGCGTTAGCAATTCATGACACAAGGTTAGTTGGAAGTTCTGTATTGTTACAAGAGAGTCATCATCGAATAAAGAATAATCTTCAGTCCATAATTAGTTTGATGTCTTTGTATAAAATGTCCAATAAAAAAGATTCAAGGAAAGATGTAGTAGAGATGCTCGATGATTTAATGTCGAAGATAAAAAGTATTGCCGCAGTGCATGATTTGTTGTCAAAAGATAAATTAGGTAGAAGTATTATCAATCTCAAAGAGATGATAATTAAGATAGTCAAATTTATGAGCAGTACAAGAGAAGAGATTAGATTTAACTTTGAATTGGACGATATTTTCGTTTCATATAGCAAGGCCTCTGCGATAGCTTTGGTGGTGAACGAGTTGATTACTAACAGTCTAAAGTATGCTTTTGTTGGTAAAGAAAATGGTGAGATAACTATTATTTCAAAATTCGAGAACGAAACAATAAAGCTGGAGATTTCGGATAATGGAGTAGGATTACCACAAAGTTTCGATATTCAAAAAAACCAGGGGCTTGGTTTATCAATCGTATATTCTATAATTACTAAACAGCTAAATGGGGAGATATATGTAGAAAGTGCTAATGGTGCCAAAGTACGAATTGAAATCCCAGTAAAACAAATTAGTACGAATAGTTCCGTTGAAGAAATGGAGAAAATTTGAAGATGTTGGGGGTTAAACCATGAAGGACTTGAAGATACTGATTGCTGAGGATGAATACCTAATTTTAATGGGGTTAAAAAGTAACTTAGAAAATTTAGGATGTAAAGTAGTAGGAGAAGCTACAAACGGTAAAGAGTTGGTCAAATTAGCTTTAGAAAAAAAGCCTGAATTGATAATAGCTGATATCAATCTACCTGTTATGGATGGTTTGGAGGCATTAAGAAGGATAAGCCAGAAGGTTTTTATTCCCACATTGATTGTAAGCGGTTACGATGATGAAGAATTGATAGATAAAGCAAAAAATCTGGGAGTCTTAGGGTACTTAATAAAGCCCATAGACGAATCTGATTTGAAAGCCGCGATTGAAATAGCTCTTTCTAGATTTGAGGATATTAAAAATTTAAAAAATGAATTAGAAGTAACCAAAGAAACTTTGGAATCAAGAAAATTAATAGAAAAAGCCAAAGGTATCATAATGGAAAGATTACAATTAAACGAAGAAGAATCTATGAAATTTTTGCAAAAAAAGAGTAGAAATTCCAACAAAAAGTTAGTTGATGTTGCGAAGGAAATTATAGAAGCTGACAAGGCTTTTAGAATTGATTAAATTGCATATAGCAGTCTATTTTCAATCTTTTATTTCTTCTACTTTGTATTCCATAATGTTATTTAAAATGTTTTTGTCGTCTCTCCATTTGTCACGAACCTTTACGTAAAGATCAAGGTAGACTTTTCTTTCAAAAAGTTCTTCGATGTCTTGCCTTGCCAATTGGCCGATCTTTTTAATCATACTTCCGTTTTTACCTATTATAATAGGTTTCTGACTTTTCTTTTCAACATAAATTTCTGCTCTTACGTACAAAACGCCGTTCTCTCTTTCTTTCAGTTCTTCTATAACTACACCGCTTGAATGAGGGATCTCTTCCTTTGTTAAATGAAAGATTTTTTCCCGAATTAACTCAGAAATGATGAACCTTGACGGTTTATCGGTGATCATATCTTCTGGGTAGTACTGTGGACCTTCAGGTAATAAATCTATAATACTTTGTTTTAATTCAGAAAGATTTTTACCCGTTAAGGCCGAAATTTCAATGGTTGTAACTATATTTGAACATAAACTTTTTATTTTTTCTGTCATCAAGTTAATTTTCTCTTTATCTTTTACTAGGTCAACTTTGTTCACAAGAAGAATGGTAGGAATTTTTGATTTATCGACTATTTCAGCAACTCTTAAATCTGAATTTCTTAAACCATCCTTTGCATCGATTATAAAAAGTATTAGGTCAACACCTTTCAATGCATTTATTGCGATATTGACCATGTATTCCCCGATTTTTCTTATAGGTTTGTGAATACCAGGTGTGTCGACAAAAACTATTTGATAATGATCTTCCGTTAATATGCAGTTTACTCTATTTCTTGTGGTTTGTGGCTTGTCAGAAACGATAACCACTTTTTGGCCCATCAAAGCGTTTATCAATGTTGATTTTCCTACGTTAGGCTTTCCAGCCAAGGCGACGAAACCACTTTTAAAACCGTTATTTTCCATCTTTTCCTCCAAAAACAATATTTGATAAAATTACACTCATTATTTATATTCTAGTTTAGTATTAAGTAAAAGTCAAGTTATAAAAGGCAATTTGTCAAAATTTCTACAATCATTAGTATAGTTAAACAAATAAATGGTATAATTAATTTTGAACAAAACAAAATCTATCGCATAAAGCGAGGCAAAAGATGAGTGAATTAAACAATCCACACGATGCTTTCTTCAAAAAACATTTTGGTAACAAAAAAATAGCTCAAAATTTCTTAGAAAACTATTTACCTTCTGAGATTACCAAAGTACTAGACTTAAATTATTTAACCAAAGAAGACAAAAGCTATGTGGATGAAGATTTAAAAGAAAGCCACTCAGACATGTTGTACAAAACGAGAATAAATGGAAAAGATGGATACATATACATTCTCTTTGAACACAAAAGCTACAATGATCCGCGTGTACTTCTACAACTTTTAAAATACATACTCAGAATATGGGAAGAAAAATACAACACTAAAACGAACAAATTACCTATAATAATACCACTAGTAATATACAATGGAGAAAACAAGTGGAATATAAAGACCAAGTTAATAAATCTCATAGAAGGAATAGAAGAGCTACCGGAAATAATGAAACAATACATACCTACTTACCAATATGAGATATACGATTTCTCACCGGAAGAAAAATTAGGAATAGTAGGGTTAGCAAATTTAAAGGCGATATTACAAACGACAAGAGTGGCAAGAGTAAAAACAGGAGAAAAGTTTGATGAAGAATTAAGAAGGGCATTTGAATTTCTTATTGGGATAAAAGACAAAAAGACGTTTAATGAATTATTTGAATCTTGTATGTTGTATTTAATGTATACAAGGGACGATATAAACATAGAAAAGGTAAAAGAAGTAGCAAAAAAGGTAATGGATGAAAGGGGTGAATTGATAATGACGATAGCAGAAAAGTTGAAGAATGAAGGTAAACTTGAAGGTGAAAGAAATTGAAAACTTGAAGGTGAAAAAGATTTTGCAATTAGAATATTAAGCAAAAGGTTCGGTAACCAATTAACTGAAGAAATAAAAGAGAAAATAAGAAAAGCCAATGAGAAGTCGATAGATTACATAGGAGATAACTTGTTGGAAATAACCATAGAAGAGCTAAAAGAGTTATGGAAAGAGTTGTAATAGACTGATTTGTTCCGAAGTATTTGTACTGTAATTGTAAAGTAACCTCAATCTTTGCACTATTACTTGGCAAAGGAGGTGAAAAATAATGGTTGAAGTAACCAATGATGTTTCTTTAAAGGTGGAAAATCTTAATTCCCAAGTAGGTGAATTCAGGCTAAAAAATATCTCTTTTGAATTACCAGTTGGAGAAGTTTTATCTATTTTAGGGCCTTCAGGTTCAGGTAAGACGGTATTATTAAGAACCCTTGCGGGTTTGAATAAAACTGAATCTGGAGCAATTATCTTTGGAGACGAGAGGATAGAGAAGTATTCCCCAAGAGACAGGAAGGTCGGTTTTGTCTTTCAAAACTATGCCATTTTTCCTCATTTAGATACGAAATTGAATTTGGGTTTCCCTTTGTACATTGGTGGAAAAAAGAAAAAAGAAGTGTATAAGATAGCAATAAAAGCGGCAGAAGAGTTAGATGGTTTACCAAATTATTTAGAATTAAAGCCCGATGAATTGCCTGAAGGTATGAAGCAGTTGATCGCCTTTGGGAGAGAGAAATTACACGATTGCAGATTGTTGCTCCTTGATGAACCACTGAGTCAGTTGGATAGAAAGCTTCATGTAGAAATGAGAGCTTTGCTCAAAAGATTTATAAAAGAACTAGGTAAAACTACGATAGCAGTTTTCAGTGATCCCGAAGATGCTTTGTCGGTAAGTGATTATCTTGCTATACTGGATGATGGAGAGCTTTTGCAGTTTGGAGAAACCTTCGATGTTTACCAGAACCCATCAAACTTAAAAGTTATGGAACTTACTTCCAGATTAGGATTGAACACAATAGACGTTGAAATCAAAGGTGGCAACGTATTAAATAAATTAAAAGTGGATAAAGAAGATGGTAGTTACAAATTATGCTTTAGACCTGAAGAAATAGCCATTAAAGATGAAGGACTCGAAGTTCAAACAGTAGAAAGTCATATCTACGACTCTTCTCATAATTTGGTAGAATGCGATTTCCATGGAAAACCGATCAGACTCTTGGTACATAAAAATGTACCTGAGAAGTTTAATTTTATCCCAACTAATCCTAAATATTATTGATCATAATCTAAACCAAGGGATTTTGGAGGTTGCTCTCCAAAATCCCTTCTTAAAAAGTAATTACGAAGGAAGGCAGAAAAAAGAAAAATGGGAGGAAAATACGTCTTTGGAAGAAGTTGGTGGGGCAAAAAATGGGTAGAGGCCTTGGAAAATATCGACAGGGACACTAATAGGTTGCCCCGCGGTAGAAGCTACGCAAAAAAAGGGGCGGTTTTGGAGATTAAAATTCAAAAAAACTCTGTAATATCAGCAAGGGTTCAAGGTACGAGACCGAATCCCTATAGAGAAAAGATAGCTTTACCGGTTTTTACGGAAGAAGAGAAAGAAAAAATTAAAAAGGTACTAAATGAAAGGTTAGACCTTTCTGCTATGTTAATTGGTGGGAACCTTCCCGAAGAACTTTTAGATATTACCAAAGATATGGGAATAAAGCTGTTTCCACAAAGTTGGAATGAGATAGAGGCACATTGTTCATGTCCTGATTGGGCAAATCCTTGCAAACATTTGGCAGCCGTTTACTATATAGTAGCCGATGAGATAGACAAAGACCCTTTTTTGATCTTCGAAATGCACGGCATGAAAAAGAAAGATTTGATAGAAATCGCTAAAGAGACAGAAAAAATTTCTGATTCTATCTTTACAGATAAAAAGGAAGAACCTACCAAACCGATAGAACAACCGGATCCCTCGTATGAAAAATATGAGATAGAGAAGGTTATAAACCTACTACCTGATGAAGCCTATTTTTACGATGGGAAAAACTTTAAAAACCTTCTTTTGAAGATGTACAATCTGTTATCGAAAGCTATAAACGAAGAAGATGAAAGTATAGATGAAGAGTTTAACCCATATTTCAAAGAGACAGATATTAAATTTATTTATTCTCCCATTACTCCCAATATTATTTTAGAAGGTGAACCGTTAGAAGAATTAGAATGTAAAAAAGAAAATGGTCACTATACGGTGCATTACGAAGATTTATTTGATTTATTTGAATTGATACCTCTTATGGAAACCGATGAGGACAGTGAAGCATCACTATTTTTAAAAAGATTGGTTTCTTTCGTATACAAGCTTATCGATATGAAGGCATTTATCCCTACTCCACAAAAGATTAACGAAGAAGACTTCGTTATCGATTACTCACCTGTTTATTTTAACGATTATGTGAAGGATTACGTTAATTATTTGAGTTCTATCGTTCCAGTGGATCTAGTAATCAACGAAAAAGGTCAATACATGAAAAGGGAAAAAATCGTTGAATACCTTGTATCCCAGTACATCAAATATCTTATAAAAAAGTATTACAAAACAGAAGTGAAGAATAAAATAACCGATGTGTTCTTTGAATCCAAGGTATACACCGCCCAAAAGTTTGAAGAAAAAAGAACCTACGAAAGTATAAAAAACTATCTTGAACCTTTACTTTTGAGGCAAAGTAAGTATCAATTGGTTATTAGTATAGAGGATATGGGAGAGTTGTTTTTCAACCTATCACTCGATATCTACCGAAAAGATGAGCCTTTTGATACTTACCAAGATATAAAAACTTTCTTTGAAAGCCAAGAAGATGGAAAGTCAGAGGTCTTGAAAGAGATAGTAACCATTGCAAAATACGCGGAATTCTTTGGTGAGTTTTTAAAGAAGAAAAGTTCTAAAATAATGGTCAATACGGAACAGTTATCGGAAATAATGATAAATGCAATGCCCATATTGAAACTCCTGAACGTTGAAATACTAGCTCCAAAAGGACTTCAAAAGGTTTCAAGACCAAAACTCGTTTTAAAAGCAAACTCTACAGGCAGTCACTTATCCTTTTTATCTTTGTCCAAGCTCATACGATTCAATTACAGTGTACTTATAGGAGATTCAGAAATTTCACTCGAAGAGTTCGAAAAGTTGGCAAAAAAATCAAAGGGGATAGTTAAGATAAAAGAAAATTATGTGTTTTTAGGTGCCAACGAGTTTGAAGCTATCATGGAAAAGGTCAAGAATATAAACTTAACCTCGGACTTTGAAACGTTGAAAGTTATACTTTCACAAGAGATGAATGGTCTTCCCGTGATATTGGATAACAACCTGCAAAAGTTTTTAGAAGAGTTGAGAAAAGTTTCTCCAGTAAGGTTGCCAAAAAATCTTAATGCGGAGTTAAGGCATTATCAGAAAACTGGATTCAGATGGTTGTACACGAATTTGGAAAAAGGTTTCAACGTTTGTATAGCAGATGATATGGGGTTGGGTAAGACGGTCCAAGTTATTTCTGTAATTCTCAAAATGAAAGAAGAAAAATCGTTAGAAAATCCGGTTTTAGTGGTTTGTCCAACGACACTTGTTGGGAATTGGTACAAAGAATGTAAAAAATTTGCACCTACTTTGAATGTAAGCATTTACCATGGAAGTGATAGGAAGTTTGAGGATAATTCTGATGTAATTATAACGACATACAGTGTTGTGAGAAATGACGTTGAATTTCTAACGAAAAAAGAATTTTCAATGGTTGTTATAGACGAAGCACAAAACATAAAAAATTCAGATACACAACAAACCAAAGCGGTAAAAGCCCTCCGCGCTCCAAAGAAGATCGCAATGACAGGAACCCCCATAGAAAACAGATTAACCGAATTATGGAGCTTATACGATTTCCTTATGTCTGGATATTTGGGTGGAAAGAATCGTTTTATAGAAACCTTCGCAAAACCTATTGAAAAATACGGGGATACAACGGCAACCAAAAGATTACAAAGTTTGATAAACCCGTTTTTGATAAGAAGAATTAAAACTGATAAAAATATCATTAAAGACCTTCCAGAAAAGTTCACATACGACGAATATGTATACTTAAAACCATCACAAATTGCACTTTACAAAGAAGTTGTTGAACACGTAGAAGAAGAGTTGGAAAAGATGGAAGCTGACGGCATACAAAGAAAAGGATTAATACTTAAAATGTTGACATCGCTCAAACAAATCTGCAATCATCCTGTTAACTACACTAAAAAAGGAGTTCCTTTACCAGATGATTCTGGTAAAACAGAAAAATTATTGGATCTACTTCAAAATATTGTAGACAACAACGAAAAAGTAGTACTTTTCACCCAATACAAAGAGATGGGAGATATATTAACGAAGATACTTACAGATAACATTAAGATAGAACCTCTATTTTTTCATGGAGGGCTCAACAGAAAAAAGAGAGACGAAATGATAAACGACTTTCAAACAAAGCATAGATATCCGATTATGATCCTGTCTTTAAAAGCTGGGGGCACGGGATTAAATTTAACAGCTGCAAACCACGTTATACATTATGACCTTTGGTGGAATCCGGCAGTGGAAAGTCAGGCAACAGATAGAACTTTCAGGATTGGTCAAACAAAAGACGTGATAGTTCACAGATTCATCACCTTAGAAACATTTGAAGAGAAAATAAACGAGATGCTAGAAAAAAAGAAAGAGTTATCTGAAAATATCATAAAAACTGGAGAAAGTTGGATAACTGAGTTATCCAACCAGGAGATAAAGAACTTATTTAAATTGGGTAATTAAGGTTTAAAAATCTTTTCTTATTAATTCCATAAAGGAGATGGAAAAGTGAAAAGTAAAAAACTACCTTTGAAAACTAAGTTGTTTTATGCGTCGGGGGATATTTTTGGTGGCGGTGCTTTCAATATAATAAATTTTTTCTACGCTATTTTCCTTACCGATGTGATTGGTCTGAAGATGCAGTATATTGCTCCCATTCTTTTGATTGGTAAGATTTGGGATGCCGTTACAGATCCTTTGATGGGATTCATCACAGATAATACAAGAACTAGGTTTGGCAGAAGAAGACCTTACTTGTTGGCAGGAACCTTTTTGATCTTTATATCTTTTTTCATTCTGTGGTATCCGGCAAGCTTTCCTAATCAATTGGGGAAATTCATTTACGCACTAATTGCATACATAGCTTTTACAACCGTTTATACAATGGTGATGACTCCTTACACTGCTTTAGGAGCAGAACTAACCTTAGATTACCATGAAAGAACATCTTTAAATTCCTATAGACTTGCCTTTTCATTGGCGGCGGGGCTGGTTTGTGCAGTGCTTCCAATGTTAATTGTGAATGCTTTTTCTGATATCAGAACAGGTTATATAATGATGGCAATAACCTTTGGCTTGATCTTTTCAATTCCATGGATAGGTGTTTTTCTATTCACCAAGGAAAGAAAAGAATTCTCTAAAGAAAAAAGTACCTTCAACTTTTTCAATATGTTTTTTGAACCTTTTAAAATCAAGAGCTTTCGGCTCCTTATAGCCATGTATCTTTTTGCATATTTATCAATAGATGTGGTTTCAACTATCTTTGCCTATTATACTAAGTATTATATTGGAAATGAAGGCCTACTTCCCATAGCGTTAGGTGCTCTTTTCATAACCGAAATTGTTTTTATCCCATTTTATGCCTTTATTGCTAAAAAGACATCCAAAAATATCTCATATATTTTAGGTGCATTAGTATGGTGTGTTGCGGGATTCATTCTTTTTACGTTGCCTCCTGATGTAACTATGTTCCACATAATTTTAATGGCGGCAACAATAGGTGCGGGAGTTTCAGGGGTTGCAGTTATGCCTCATACTATATTTGGGGATGTAACCGATGTTGCTGAATTAAAATTCGGTAAAAGAGAAGAGGGTACTTTGAGTGGTTTGATGACGTTTGTGAGGAAAGTGGCATCTGGCTTGGCAGTTGCAGGGGTTACCTTTTCATTGGGGCTATCAGGATTTGTTAACCCAATAAACGGTGTAGAACAACCTCAACCTGAGAGTTTTTTGTTTGCATTGAGATTTATAATCTCTTTCGTCCCAATAATTTTATTGGTTTTAGGAATAATTGCGGCTGCTAGATATCCTTTAAATCCTCGAAGACATGAAAAATTAAGAGAATATCTAGAGGCAAAAAGAGAGAATGAAACAATAAAAGAAGAATTAGAAAAAGAAATAATTGAATTAAAAAAAGAATTGATTTAAGTAAAAAAGTTATAGCCATTTTTTATAAATTATAAAAAGAAAGAAAAACTAAGTATTTAGTAGATAAATGTCTCTAATCAGAGATAAATGACTGTAATTGGTTGTAAATGGTTATAATTGACATTGACAATAAAAAAATATTAATATATAATTAATTCAAAAGTTTCTAAATCATGTAATTTGTAAAATAATGAAACATTGAAATTAGGCTTAAGACTTAAAGTTAATAAAAGTGATAAGGTGGAGAAGAAGAGAAAACCTTAATAAATATTGGTATGTCGAAGAGTGGGTAACCACTCTTCGAGGAGAAGCAGTATTTATTAAGGTTTTTTTTTGAAGTGAAAATGTTAAGTAAAAGTAAGGAATATTGAAATTATTTTCTTTGCGCGTAAAGAAAAGTTTCAATAAAGCAGAAAGTATGATGTTTTAACGGAATTAGTATCATTAACTGTTTCACTATTGATAATGCTTCCTAAAGCAAGTTTTAAATGAAAATAAAATTCACTTTAAAATTTTCAGAGTGAGCAAGATAAAATAAATAATTTAAGGGGGTAATAAAGATGAAGAAAAAACTGATTAACGATCCAGAAAATGTAGTAGTAGAAATGATTGAAGGAATAGTTAAGGCGAAACCTTCAAAACTAAGAAAACTTGATAATTACAATGTAGTAGTTAGAAAGGATGCTCCATTAGATAAAGTTGCACTTGTTAGCGGTGGTGGTAGTGGACATGAACCCGCTCATGCAGGCTATGTGGGTGAAGGAATGCTAGATGCAGCTGTAGCAGGAGATGTATTTACTTCTCCAACACCAGATGCAATATTTGAAGCAATCAAGACTGTAAATGGTGGTAAAGGAGTTTTGCTAATTGTTAAAAACTATACGGGTGATGTAATGAATTTTGAAATGGCTGAGGATATGGCTGTAGCAGAAGGAATCGAAGTTGCACATGTAGTTGTAAATGATGACGTAGCGGTTGAAGATAGTTTGTACACAACGGGGCGTAGAGGTGTAGCTGGTACAATATTCGTTCATAAGATTGCTGGAGCTAAAGCTGCTGCCGGTGCCGAGCTTTCTGAAGTTAAAAAAGCTGCAGAAAAAGTTATCTCCAATGTCAGAACTAAGGGAATGGCTTTATATCCATGTAGAGTTCCTTCTGCCGAAGAACCCACTTTTAAACTAGAGGAAGATGAAATGGAGCTAGGAATTGGGATTCATGGAGAACCTGGTACACAAAGAACGAAGGTTAAAAAGGCAGATGAAATAGTAGACGATTTATTAGGTAGTATATTGTCTGACATAAATTTTGAAAACGGTGATGAAGTTGCGTTAATGGTCAACGGTATGGGCGGAACTCCTTTAATGGAGTTATTTATTGCAAATAGACGTGCCCACCAAGTTTTAGAAAATAGAGGTATCAAAGTTTATAAAAACTTCGTTGATGAGTTTATGACATCGTTGGAAATGGCAGGAATGTCAATAACACTGTTAAAACTTGACCAAGAATTAAAAGAATTATTAGATGCTCCCACTGATATAAATTTGATGAAATGAACCTTATAAACAATTGAGAAAAAATCTTGTAAAAATTGAATAAGTTATCAATAAAGATTACAAAAAGATGTTTATTTTTTTAATTTATAGATGAAAGGAGTAGAGATGTTGTTTGGAGATCCAGTCTCTAAAAATGCCTATCAGGAGAAGATGAAATTATTAAAGACCATGATAAATTTTAGATATGGAGGACTATCTAATGTCAGAAAAAATTAAGGTCACTTCAGAAAAAATTAAAGATATATTTATAAAAATTGCAGATGTACTCATAGAAAATAAAAATTATTTAACCGAATTAGATGCTGCAATTGGCGATGCAGATCATGGTATAAATATGGCTCGTGGCTTCAAAAAGGTAAAAGAAAAAATCGAGGATGATAGTTTCAAAAATAATAGTGACTTAGTTAAAACTGTTGCAATGACTTTAATATCAACTGTAGGTGGTGCCTCTGGGCCATTATATGGAACTGCTTTTTTAAATATTAGCAAGATTATTCCTGATTCAGATTTTGATATTGATTCTTTCATAAAGATTGGTGAGACCGTAATAGAAGGTATTCAAAAACTAGGAAAAGCTCAGCGAGGAGAAAAAACTATGTTAGATACCATTATTCCGGCAGTGAATGCTCTTCGTGAAAGTAAAGTAAAAGGTTTATCTTTAGAAAGAGCTCTTGAAGAATGTAAAAAAGCTGCTGAAGAAGGAATGAAGGCAACTATTCCTTTGTTGGCTACTAAGGGGCGTGCTAGTTATCTAGGTGAAAGGAGTAAAGGGCATCAAGATCCCGGAGCAACTTCGAGCTATTTAATTATAAAAGTAATCGTTGATGAATTAATTTCTGAAATGGAGTGAAAAGATGGTTAGTATTTTGATTGTTTCTCATAGTAAAGAAATAGCAGCAGGTACCAAAAAATTAGCCGAGCAGATGAAACAAGGTGATGTTGAAATATTGGCAGTTGGTGGTACTAAAGAAGGAGAAATAGGTACAGACCCTGATGCAATTTATTCATCATTAAAAAAAATAAATAAAGAAGATGGTGTGATTGTTCTAGCTGATTTAGGTAGTGCCGTAATGAATATAAATATGATAATAGATAGATTTGATGAAGATATTAAGAAAAAAATAATATTAGCAGACGCTCCAATAGTAGAAGGAGCAGTGTTTGCTACAGTAGAAGCAAGTGTTGGGGAAAAACTTTCCAACATAGTATCTTCAATTGAATCGCCGAATGTTATTAAAAAGAAACAATAGAATTTATATTTAAATTTCTATTAACCATAAGGTAAATTTTTTAGAGTTTATAATAATAGTGAAAAAGGAATGATTTAATTTGGTTGAAGAAAAAAAAGTAGTGATCAAAAATAAAATTGGGTTGCATGCACGACCTGCTGCGCAGCTTGTGCAAAAAGCATCTAAATTTAAATCAAATATAGAAATAAGTTTTAATGGGAAGAAAGTGAGTGCAAAAAGCATAATTGGAGTTATGAGTTTGGGTGTTACCCAAGGAAATGAAATAATTTTGAGAGCTGATGGTGAAGATGCTGAAGAAGCTATCAAAGAAATAGAAAAATTTATTATTGTTGAAATGCCTAAAGAGGATAAAGAGGTGGCAAACTAAATGAAAATGAAAGGAATTGCAGCCTCTCCTGGTATCGTTATTGGTAAAGTTTTAATTCTTAATAAAGAAAAAAGTGATGTCAAGATAGAGACAATATCTAAAGATAGAATAAAGGACGAAATTGAAAAACTTCATAACGCAGTAGAGAAAGCAAAAAAAGAAATAAAAATAATAAAGGATAATATTGGGAAGGAAATTGGCGAGGAGAGAGCTAAAATTTTTGATGCACATATAATGATGCTGAATGATCCTGAGTTAATATCTGCATTTGAAAGTAAAATTAGGGAAGGTAAATGTTCAGCTCCTGCTGCTGTAAAGCAAGTTATTGAACAATATGCAGAGATGTTTGATAATATGGAAGACGAATATCTCAAAATGCGTGGAGCTGATATAAAAGATATAGGAAAAAGGGTAATAAATATACTTCTAGGTAATAAGGAACTCCCTGACGCATTAGATAAGGAAGTTATAATAGTTGCAGAAGAGTTAAGCCCATCTTCAATTGCACAGTTAGATACCAAAAAAGTTCTTGCTTTTGTAACTAAAGATGGATCAAGGACCTCCCATGCTTCTATAATAGCCAGATCTCTGGGCATACCTGCTGTTGTTGGTTTGGGTGAAGTGCTTTTAGATAAAGTTCAAAATAATTCTCTTTTGATTGTTGATGGAAATAGTGGTGAAGTTTATTTAAATCCAGATAAAGACATATTGGAAATATATAAACAAAAAATTATTGAATATAAAACCGAACTCGAAAGATTAGCTGTTTATAGTAATAAAAAGGCTAAGACTAAAGATGGAATAGCCATAGAAGTGGTTGGAAACATAGGTGATATTGATGATTTAGAGGCTGTGCTGGTAAATGGTGGGGAAGGGATTGGTTTATTTAGAACTGAGTTTTTGTACATGAATAGAGCAGAAATTCCTTCTGAAGAGGAACAATTTGAAGTATATAAAAAAGTAGCTGAAAAGATGGAGAAAAATCGTGTGGTCATAAGAACACTAGACATTGGTGCTGATAAGGAAGTTCCTTATTTGGATCTACCTAAGGAAATGAATCCGTTTTTAGGTTATAGAGGAATTAGGTTATGTCTTGATAAAACTGATATTTTTAAGTCGCAGTTAAGGGCGATACTTCGTGCAAGTAAATTCGGGAATCTAAGTGTAATGTTTCCAATGATTTCCTCTCTAGACGAAGTTAAGCAAGCTAAAAACATTTTTAATGAAGTTAAAATGGAATTGGATAATGAAAGTTTGGAATATAATGAGAATATAGAAATTGGTATAATGGTTGAAACACCTGCAGCTGTTATGATAGCAGATAACTTGGCAGAAGAAGTAGATTTTTTCAGCATTGGTACTAATGATTTAATTCAATATACACTGGCAGTTGATAGGACAAATAAGAAAATAGCGGATCTTTATTCAGCTTATCATCCCGCAATTTTAAGACTCATTAAGAAAATAATAGACGAAGGACATAAAGCAGGCATATGGGTGGGTATGTGTGGAGAAGCGGCAGGGGATGAACTTTTATTGCCATTTCTTCTTGGCGCAGGTCTAGATGAATTTAGTATGAGTGCACTTTCAATACCAAAGATCAAAGAATCTTTAGAAAAATGGAGCAAAAAAGATGCTGAAAAAGAAATGGAAAATATTCTTCAATTAAAAACTACCAGAGAAGTGAAAAATTATCTCCAAAAAGCAAAAAGATAAATTGAATTTTTTATAAAAAGAGGGGAAAACTAAGTATTTAGTAGATAAATGTCTCTAATCGATGATAAATGACTGTAATTGGTCGGAAATGGTTATAATTGACATTGACAATATAAAAACTTTAATATATAATTAATTCGAAAGTTTCTAAATTAGGAAAATTGTAAAATAATGAAACATTGAAATTAGGCTTAAGACTTAAAGTTAATAAAAGCGATAAGGTGGAGAAGAAGAGAAAACCTTAGTAAATATTGATATATTGCGGAGTGAGTAGCGGCTCGAAGCAATATATAGATATATTTATTAAGGTTTTTTTTTGAAGTGAAAATGTTAAGTAAAAGTAAGGAATATTGAAATTATTTTCTTTGCGCGTAAAGAAAAGTTTCAATGAAGTAGAAAGTATCATGTTTTAAAAAGTTAGTAGCTGTAATTGCAGTATTAGTACCTTCTGGCGCCAGACATAAGGTAAGTAGGTAAATCTAAAACTAAAATTAAAATTAAAGAGAGGTGGGTAACGATGGCAAAATATCTTGCTGAATTCTTTGGAACTATGATACTGATATTACTAGGTGATGGTGTAGTGGCAAATGTAGTATTAAAAAAATCAAAAGGCCAAGGTTCGGGATGGATTGTTATAACAACGGGTTGGGGATTTGCGGTTGCGATGGCGGTCTATATAACTGGATGGGTAAGCGGAGCTCATATTAACCCAGCAGTAACTGTTGGTTTGGCAGCAGTTGGTGAATTCCCTTGGTCCTTAGTACCAGGGTATATAATTGCCCAAATCCTAGGAGCTTTTGTTGGAGCTGTATTGGTATATCTTTCTTATAAAGAACATTTTGCTGAAACAGAAAGTGCTGACGATAAGTTAGCGGTTTTTTCGACGATGCCTAACATAAGAAAATTTGGATGGAATTTCGTCACTGAAGCAATAGGTACTGCTATGTTATTAATTGGTGTTTTAGGAATAAATAATGAGTATAATTCAACAGGCGCTTTAGGAGCTCTTCTAATTGGATTTTTGGTTTGGTCTATAGGTTTGAGTTTAGGTGGGCCTACTGGGTATGCCATTAATCCTGCTAGAGATCTTGGACCAAGGATTGCTCATGCTATTTTACCCATACCAGGGAAAAGAGACTCTGACTGGTCTTATGGTTTAGTAATTCCTATTTGGGGGCCAATAGTAGGTGGAATAATTGGTGCATGGGTTTACAAACTATTCTTAGCTGCTTGGATTTAGAAAAACAAAGCTTTCAGAATATAATGAAAGTCTTGAGAAAAGTATTATATTTTTAGTATGTTAGAGTTTTTAAAGAACGTATAAACAAATAATATGTGAGGAGGGTTATTAATGGAAAAGTATATTTTATCAATCGATCAAGGTACTACAAGTTCTCGGGCAATAATTTTTGATCACGATGGGAATGTTGTTAGTGTAGCACAGCAAGAGTTTATGCAGTATTATCCTAAACCCGGATGGGTAGAGCATGATCCCAATGAAATTTGGGCAACTACGATGGGAGTTATAGCAGATGCTATGGCCCGAGGGAATATTAACCGTAGTCAGATCAGTGCGATCGGTATAACTAATCAAAGAGAGACAACTGTCATTTGGGATGCAGAAACAGGGAAACCTGTTCACAATGCGATCGTTTGGCAAGATAGAAGGACTTCAAAAATCTGTGATAATTTGAAAGAGAAAGGTTTAGAAGAAACAATCAAACATAAGACAGGTCTCATGGTAGATGCTTATTTTTCTGGAACCAAAATTAAATGGATTTTGGACAACGTTGAAGGAGCCAGAGAAAAAGCAGAAGCTGGAAAACTCAGATTTGGAACTATAGATACGTGGTTAATCTGGAAGTTGACAAACGGAAAAGTTCACGTTACTGATTATACCAACGCATCAAGAACAATGATATACAATATTTTCACACTTAAATGGGATGAAGATCTCCTTAAAGAGTTAAATATTCCTTCTTCCCTTTTGCCAGAGGTAAAGCCATCGAGTCAAATATATGGTAATACCGATGCAGATGTATTTGGCGCTGAAGTACCCATTGCTGGAATAGCAGGGGATCAGCAAGCTGCTACGTTTGGTCAAGTTTGCTACGATAAAGGTATGGCAAAAAATACATACGGAACTGGTTGTTTCATGTTAATGAACACTGGGGAAGATCCTATTGAATCTAAGCATGGTTTATTAACCACAATAGCTTACGGAATTAACGGGAAGGTTAACTATGCCTTGGAAGGATCCATTTTTGTTACGGGAGCTGCTGTTCAATGGCTTAGAGATGAATTAAAAATAGTTGATAGCGCCGCAGATACAGAATATTATGCAACTAAAGTAAAAGATAACGGTGGTGTCTATGTGGTACCCGCATTCGTAGGACTAGGAGCACCTTATTGGGATATGTATGCAAGGGGTACCATCGTTGGATTAACAAGAGGATCATCAAAGGCACACATTGTTAGAGCTACTTTGGAATCTATAGCATATCAAACAAGAGATGTTCTTGAAGCGATGGAGGCTGATTCGGGTATAAAACTTAAGACTCTGCGTGTAGATGGTGGTGCCGCATTAAATAATTTTTTGATGCAGTTCCAGTCGGATATTCTTGGAGTAGAGGTAGAAAGGCCAGTAGTTAATGAGACGACGGCTCTAGGAGCAGCATATTTAGCAGGTTTAGCTGTAGGATTTTGGAATGGTCAGGAAGAATTATTAAGAAAATGGAAACGGGATGCCCTTTTTACTCCTAAAATGGCGGATGGTGAAAGAGAAAGATTGTACGCAGGTTGGAAGAGAGCCGTTGAAAGGGCAAAAAATTGGATTGAAGAAAAATAATCCAATAGTGATAACTCTGTTAACTTTTATTTGATTTAAATATGTTAAAATATTTGGAAAGTAAAAGTTAATAATAAAATGGTGGAGAATAAGAGAAAACCATATCCTAAAGCGAAATTATTTCGTAAAGGGTATGGTTTTTTTATAAAATTAGGAGGTTGGTAAAAATTGATAGCGGTTATAGGTGCTGGAATAGTAGGAAGTTTAATCGCAAGGGAAATTAACAAATATATAGAAGATGTTTACATATTTGAAGCAAAAAATCGAATAGCCGCAGGAGTTACAAAAGGAAATTCTGCTATAATCCACGGTGGCTATGATGATGAACCGGGAAGTGTGAGAGCAGAATTCTGTTATAGGGGTAATAAACTATACGATGAGATATCACAAGAACTTTCTGTAGAAGTGAAAAGAGTTGGATCACATGTTGTTGCATTAAACGAAGATGATTTAAAAGTAATCGATGAGCTGGAAAAAAAAGCAATTCAAAACGGCGTAAAGGAATATGAGATTTTAGATAAGGCAGAACTATTAGAAATGGAACCAAATTTAAATAAAAGTGCTTTAAGATCCTTATATTGTCCTATTGCTGCTATAACTGAACCTTGGGAAGCAGTCATTCAGGCTGCAAAATCGGTAGAGATTAACGGAGGAAAAGTTTTAAAAAATAAGAAACTTGTTGAAGTGAAAAAGAAAGATAACAAATTTGAATTGTTCTTCGAAGATGGGAGCAGTTATATAGCTGATTTAGTTATTAACGCTGCAGGATTATATGCAGATGAAGTAGCAAAGCTTTTTGGAGATGAAATTCCTTATATTTTTCCAAGAAAAGGCGAATATATTCTTTTAGGTAAAGATGTGAAATACGTAAATTCTGTTATTTTTCCTACACCTTCTAAAATAACAAAAGGTTGCTTGGTTATGCCAACGGTAGATGGAGGTTATTTAGCTGGTCCTACTGCTCAAAATATAAAATCAAAGCAAGATCTTTCTACGACTCAAGAAGGGCTTTTAGAAGTCAAAGAAAAATCTTTGAGATTGGTTCCAACTTTAGATTTTTCAAGGAACGTAGTGAAAACATTTGCCGGTCTAAGACCTGAAACAAAGGAAAAGGATTTTTATATCGATGTAGGTGGAGGAAATGTGATACATGTTTCTGGCATAAGATCACCTGGATTAACCGCTGCACCTGCGATTGCTAAATACGTTGTAGAATATCTTATTCAAGAAAAGTTGCATATTAATTTAGAAAAAAGGAAAAATTACATCAATCATATTGAAAAAGTCCCACATTTAGTAGAAGAGGATTATGAGCATTGGAAAAGAGTCATTCAAGAAGATCCAGATGCCGGAGAAATGATCTGCTATTGTAACAAAATAACAAAAAAGGAGATTAAAGAGGCTATAAAAAATGGCGCACGAACTCTAGATGATGTTAAATTTGCCACAAGAGCTTCCTTTGGAGAATGTCAAGGAAGTTTTTGCATACCAAAGATATTAAAAATAATCTCCGAAGAGACAGGGTTAAGACCAGAAGAAGTACTCCAAAATGAAAAAGGTTCGTGGATAATAAATTCCGAGGTGAGAGCGATATGAAATACGAAACAGATGTTGTTGTATTAGGTGGTGGTGGAGGAGGAATGGCCGCTGCTAAGGCTGCAGATAAAAATGGTGCAAACGTTATTCTTATAGAAAGGGAAGAAGAAAACGGTGGAGTTTTAAATCAATGTATTCACAATGGTTTTGGGATACATTATTATAGAAAAGATTTAACCGGCCCAGAATTCAAAGAAACGCTTCAAGAAGAATTAGCCAATACGAATATAAAAATATTGAACAGTGCCTTTGTGTTGAATGTGAATAAAGATAAACAATTGACTTTTGTGAATCATAAAGGGATACACGAGATAAAAACAAAGGCTTTAGTTATGGCAACAGGGGCAAGAGAAAGACATTTTAATTCACTTGCGGTTCCGGGTGATAGGGTTGCTGGTATTTTTACCGCAGGAGTAGCTCAAAAATACATCAACCTTCAAAATCTCAAGCCAGCCAATAGCGCCTTAATAGTTGGTTCAGGAGATATTGGATTGATAATGGCTCGCCGGCTTCATTTAGAGGGAATAGAAGTAAAAGGTGTTGTAGAAATTTTGCCATACCCAGGTGGGTTGGAAAGAAACGTTCAACAGTGTCTAAGAGATTATAATATTCCATTGTATCTTTCTCATACCGTCACAAGAGTCGAAGGAAATAAGAGATTGAGTAAAGTTTACGTATCTCAAGTTGATGAAAATAGGCAAGTTATTCCAAACACGGAAAAGGTATTTAACGTGGATGCCCTCATAACATCCGTTGGCCTTATACCTTTAACAGACCCTGTAAAATTTGTTGAAACTGGTCCTGGATTTATCACATCTAATACTAATCAAACTTCTGAAGATTGGATCTTTGCAGCTGGGAACTGTACAGTTGTATTTGACTTAGTGGATTATGTTTCAAGAGAAGGGGAAAAAGCCGGTAAATATGCTGCTCTTTATTCACAAAATCAATACTTTCCAGAGCAAAAGGTAAAAGTTAAAAAAGGTAAAAATATAAATATATTGCATCCAATGTATATAGATCCCAACGAAAGGACAAAGTTGTACCTTAGAGTTTCAAAAACTTTCAAAAGAGTGGAAGTTACAGTAGAACCTCTTGGAATTAAGATGATAGAAGAAGAAGCTAGACCTTCTGAAATGATTGAAATTTCCATAAAACCATTTAAGGATAAGAATTTGAAAGAAATAGAGGTGAGTGCACGTGAACTCGGTTGAATACAAAAAGAAGAAAATAGTGTGTACGAATTGCCCTTTGGGATGTAAAATAAACGTTGTTTATGCAGATGCGGATGAAATAGAAATTGTAGAAGTTAAGGGGAACAGATGTAAAAGAGGTTTAGAATTTGTAAAACAAGAAATCACTGATCCCTTAAGAGTGGTTGTAACAAGTGTTAAAGTAGAAGATGGAGAAATTTCGATGGCTTCGGTTCGGTCTGATAAACCTGTCCCATTGAGACTTATGCAAGATATAATGAAAATATTAAAAGAAACAAAGGTAAAAGCACCCGTTAAAAGAGGGGACGTTGTAATACAAAATATATTAGACACAGGTAGTGATATAATAGCTACTAGAAGTGTCAATAGGAAAAAATAAGAAATAAAAAGTGTCTTAAAAGGAGATAATATGAAAGGTTTATGTAATTTAATCAAGAAAAACACTATAATTCCTGCTATTAGAGATTTAAATGACTTAGATGATGCCTTAAAAACTGAATCCCCTATCATTTTTTTGCTTACGGGATCCATATTGATTTTAGAAGATGTTATGCCTATTGTAAAACAATTTAATAAAAAGTTATTTATCAATATCGATTTATTAGAAGGCATCGCTTCTGATAAAAAAGGTATCGAATATTTAGCTCGTAAACAGTTATGTGATGGAATAATATCCACAAAAAATAACGCTATAAAAACAGCAATGCAAGAAAATTTAATGGCAGTTCAAAGAGTGTTTTTGTTAGATTCTGGTTCTTTAAAATCTGTTGTAAATTTTTTGGAAAAAACTTCTCAACCTGATGCCTTTGAAATATTACCAGCGATAGCAGCACCATATTTTTTAGAAAATATAGAAACAAAAGTATGTTTGATAGCTGGTGGATTGGTAGCTAAAAAAAGCGAAACTCTAGATCTTTTTAAAAAGGGTATCCATGCTATTTCTACTAGTACTAAAGATTTATGGTAAAAAGATTATTTTAAAGTTTCTGATAAAGATGTTATATACTAAGTCTGCTCTGGGATAATTCTTTTTGAGCGGACTTATTTCTTTTAGTATTTGATGTTGCCCAATTTTATTTTAGTAGAAGCACAGTTTTTATTCCGAGTGATTCTTAACAATTATTTTTTGATTTTTTAGAAAAATAACCATGACTATTGTGGTAGAATTCCTTTTGTGTATATATTCTTTATTTTGCAAAATGCATTGTGGGAGGTTCTATGGAGATCTACAAAAGAATAATCAGAATAGCTTTCCCAATAGCGCTTCAGCAAGTTATCTTTACAAGCGTTAATTTTGTTGATACCTTAATGATCGGTCTTTTGGGAGAGGTCGCCATCGCTTCAGTTGGACTTTCAAATCAGTTTTTCTTCTTGTACAACTTAATATTGTTTGGACTAGTCTCTGGAGGAGGCATTTTCTTTGCACAGTATTGGGGGAAAAAAGATGAAGATGGTTTATCTCGTTCTGTCGCGTTAACTATCTTGTCTTCCCTTCTCTTCTCTATTCCATTCTTTTTATTGAGTTATTTTACTCCAGAGTTGGTTTTGAGATTTTTTAGCCCAGATATTGAGGTTATTAAAGCTGGAATACCTTATTTAAAGGTAATTGCTTTTAGTTACCCTTTGTTTGCAATTACAATGGTCTTTTCTTTCATGCTGAGAAGCATAGGAAAAGCTCATCTGCCTTTGATAATAACTATTATAGAATTATCTACAAATATCTTGCTAAATTATTTGCTAATCTTTGGTAAGTTTGGTTTCCCTGTTTTAGGTATAAAAGGTGCTGCGATAGGAACTTTGATTGCTAGAGCGATCGGATGTACTGCAACAGTTTTTATAGTTTACGTTGGAAAGCTCCCAGGAAGGGCTTATTTTAAACATGTTGCTGAATTGAATTCAAAATTTATGAAAAACTTCTTTCATTACGCCTTACCTACTTTGGCAAATGAATTTGCCTGGTCATTGGGATTCACTATGTATTCTGTTGTTTATGCTCATATGGGAACAGATGTCATAGCTGCTCAAAGAGTTATGTCAACTATAGAAGGGTTTGCGGTTTCTGTGACTTTTTCTATAGCTAACGCTGCATCAGTAATTATTGGAAATATATTGGGAGTATCTAAATTTGAAGAAGCCTTTGAAACCTCCAAAAAAGCCTTAAAATTGGCGGAGTTAATAAGTGTAATAGCAGCTATTGTAGGGATAGTAACTACATTTTTAGTAGTTGATGTATTCGATGTTTCAGACGAAGTTAAAAATATGGTAAAAGTCACAATAATTATTTCAATGGGGTTTCTACCGGTAAAGATCTTCAACGGTATGAACGTTGTCGGATTTTTAAGAGCCGGAGGAGACACAAGATTCTCTTTTTTGGTTGAAGCCTCTACGTTATGGTGTATAGGTGTTCCTCTAGCTGCGATTGGAGGATTGTTATTAAATTTAAGTTTTCCTACCGTTTATTTTTTAACGATGATGGAAGAGATTATAAAATCAATAATTCTTTTTTTCAGATATAGAAGTAAAAAATGGCTTAGAAACGTTTTAGAAGAGGCTTAGGTTTTAAACCTTACAGGGGGGATGTTTGTGATGGAGAGTATTATTGAAGTGAAGAATTTGAAGAAGTATTATAAGAGTATAAAAGCGGTTGACGGTGTTTCTTTTGATGTAAAAAAAGGCGAGATCGTTGCTATTTTAGGTCCAAACGGTGCTGGGAAAACAACAACACTTGAAATAATCGAAGGATTGAGAAAAAAAGACGCGGGAGAAATTTACTATTTTGGAAAAAAGATAGAAAACGTAGATTCTAATATTAAAGAAAGAATAGGCATTCAATTACAAGATACTAATTTTTTCCCAAATTTAAAGGTTTTGGAAACCCTTAAGGCATTCTCGGGGTTATACAAAAATCGTCTTGATGTAAATAAGATTTTGAAGGAGTTTAATCTTGAAGAAAAAAAGAATAGTAAAGTATCAAAACTTTCAGGTGGACAATTACAAAGATTAGCGTTAGCTACAGCGGTAATTAATGATCCTGTGTTGTTGTTTCTTGATGAGCCAACTACAGGGTTAGATCCTCAAGCAAGAAGAAGTACATGGGAAAAAATATCGGACTTAAGAAATTTAGGCAAGACCATAATACTAACTACCCATTATATGGAAGAAGCTGAATTTTTGGCTGATAGAATCTACATTTTTGATCAAGGTCGGGTAATAGCCCATGGAACACTTAAAGAGCTAATACATTCATTGAAAATGGACTCCATAATCACCTTTGAAATTAATTCTAACGGGAACTTTGATGAGATAAAAGAAGAACTTTTCAAAGATTCAAATTTTCAAGTCACCAAAAACGAAAATTTTTATACCATAGAAACAAAAGATGTAGAGAGTACTCTTGTAAGAATATTTGAGGATGCAAAAATAAAGAAATTTGATATATCGAATATTGTTATTAGAAAGCCTAACTTAGAGGACGTTTTTCTCCATTTAACCGGAAAAAGCTTAAGGGATTAGGTGAGATATTATGAAAAAAATTATAAATCTCACAAAGACATTTTTTATTGATTCTTCAAGAGAATTTGCTGTTCCCTTTTGGACTATAATATTTCCCACGTTATTTTTCATTTTATTCGTGAGTATCTTTGAAAATATTGGCACCTCAGAAAATTTAGATTTGAAGGTTGGAATATATTACGAAGAGCCTTTACAGGGAGTAATAAAAACTACATTCGATGATGTCTTTTCTCCGTCTGAATCAAATCATATCCCTTTTAAAGTAGAGGAGTATGATTCTTTCGAAAAAGGACTTCAGAACTTAAAAGATTCCGAGATAAATGTTTTTGTAGTATTCCCTGAAAACTTTAATTTGCTGAATCTGAAATTTTTGATCGAAACCATTGAGGTTCCTGATATAAAAGTTTATTATACCAACGATAGTGCTTCTATGTATGCAAAAGACATTTTTGAAGTATTTTTGAATGAAATGAATATAATGATGTATACAAGAGGGGAAGAAGTAAAATTAACGGTTAATGAAGAGATTATAGGTATAAAACAATCAGAACCGTATAGATACAGAGATTTTCTATTTCCTGCCATTATTTTGATGTCTGTTTTGACTGTAGCTGTATTTAATATGCCTTTTGATTTTTCATATTACGTTGAAAAAGGTGTTTTTAAAAGGCTAAACTCCACTCCTATAAGGGGGAATGAATACTTTTTTAGCTTTTTACTTTCACATCTCATCCTACTGTTACTTTCTTTGATCGTTTTATACATTGAGGCTTACCTTTTTGATGTTAGTCCGGATATATATAACCCAGAGTTTATAGCTTACAGTGGTTTTTCAATCCTCGTGATACTGAGTGTCGGCCTTCTTCTTTCTTCTTTGTATAAGAATATGGGATCCGCCGAAGCAATTTCTCAGGTCATATATCAAGCGACCATTTTTTTAAGTGGATTCTATTTTGAGGTGACTAATACACCTTGGTTTATAAGATGGTACGTTTATTTTAACCCTGTTACTTATTTAGTAGATGGGATGAGGAAGTTGATGACTGGTAATGTTCTTGTCCCTGTTAATATAATCGTCCCTGTTATCTGGATGGTGGCATCTATCTCAATCTTTTCAATGAGTTATAAGGGGATGGTTTATTGTGAAAAATAAACGCATATTTTCTTTAGTGAGTATATTTTATAAAGAAACCTTTAGAAATGGTTTCGAAGTGTTCTTTACTCTTCTTCTACCCGTTCTATTGATGTTTCTTTTTGGGATTATTTTTGGTACAGAGACTGACCAAAGTGTTGAGTATAAATTGGGAATCGCTGGTAACTTTGAAGAGGAAATTGTAGAAGCTCTTCCTTATCAAGTGTTAATTTTTGAAGACAAAAACTCTTTAAGCCAAGCTTTAGAAAGCGATCAAATCGATATGGGAATAATTATAGTTGAGAATAATCAAATAACCTTTGTTCAAAAAGGAACAGACATAAATAATCAGAGCAATATATTTTTAAAGTTAAAATTGGAAAGTTTTTTGAAAAAGTATTTTATAGGTATGAATGAAGATTATATAAACGTGGAATTTGTTGAAACCCCCATAGGAGAAAGTCAAGAAAATTCTTTGGATTTTATTTTGACAGGTGTTATAGGATTATCGCTTTTATCAGGTGGAATGTTTTCAATGATAAATGTATTTGGAAGATATCGAAAACTAGGCACAATTAAAAGACTTAAAGCCTCACCAATGAAACCGATAGAATTTACTTTATCGGCTTCATCCACTAAGCTTTTTTTGAATCTCATATCCATGTTTATTATAGTTTTTTTGGGTAAAATAATATTTGATTTGAGTTTGACATTCAACTGGGGACTGCTTGTTATAGTGTTTTTTACTTCATCTATAGGGATGATGGGATTTGGGATATTACTTTTATTGTTGTTCAAAGAACCTTCGGTAACGATAGAAATTGCTTCTATCCTTTATGTTGCAATGACTTTCTTTTCAGGGGTATATTTCCCTGTTGAATTTTTGCCTTCATCTGTTAGATGGGTAAGTAATATTTTACCGGTTAAGTATGTGGTGGATTTAATAAGGTACACAGGAAATATCAAACAAATTAGCTTAAACGACTTTGTAATAATTAATTTGGTTTTGTTTGTAGGAGGGCTTTTTCTATTGTTTGTCTCGTCTGAGGTTTTTTTGAAAGAAGAGAAATAATTGAAAAAAAGTTAAAAAAAACAATGAATATTAAACTCAATTTTACTTGTTGTTTTAACTTTAGACTTGACAAAAGTGTTATGAACGGTTATAATATTCAACGGTTGCAAAAAAAGATTTTTGATATATGTAACTACTAAGTGACCCGCTAGCTCAGCTGGTAGAGCATTTGACTTTTAATCAAAGGGTCCTGGGTTCGAATCCCAGGCGGGTCACCATTTTTTTATAGTTATTAGCGCGAGTGGCGGAACTGGCAGACGCGCAGGACTTAGAATCCTGTGGATTAATAATCCGTGTGGGTTCAAGTCCCACCTCGCGCACCAGCCAAATATTGCGGATATAGCTCAGCGGTAGAGCACTTGCTTGCCAAGCAAGGGGTCGTGGGTTCGAATCCCATTATCCGCTCCAATAAAAAAGTCCCCTGGTGGGGACATTTTACTTACTTGCCGTGAGGCTTTCTTCATTCTTCGTTCATGAATGGATATTTGAAATCTTTTGGTGGAACGAAATTTTCTTTAACCGCTCTGGCGGAAACCCATCTTAAAAGGTTTATAACGCTTCCAGCTTTGTCGTTTGTTCCTGAAGCTCTTGCACCACCAAACGGTTGTTGAGCCACCACAGCACCAGTAGGTTTATCGTTGATGTAGAAGTTTCCGGCAGCGTTAACGAGTACTTCCTCTGCCTTTTTAATAGCCTTTCTATCTTGAGCGAAGATCGCTCCAGTCAAACCGTAGGGTGAAGTTTCATCACATAATTTCAATACACTGTCAAACTCTTTTGCATCGTAAACGTAGATGGTTAAAACAGGGCCGAATATTTCTTCTACCATAGTTTTAAACTTTGGATTAGTCGTTAGTATTACAGTCGGCTCAATAAAATATCCAATAGAATCATCGCACTTTCCACCATAGATTATTTCTGCTTCATTACTTTCCTTTGCAAAATCTATGTAACTTTTTATCTTATCAAAAGCCTCTTTGTCAATTACAGCATTCATAAAGTTGGTGAAATTTTCTGGAGAGCCGATTTTAATTTCTTTCAAATTTTCGATCAAATTTTCTTTTACCTTCGGCCAGATGTTGTCAGGTATATAAGCTCTTGAGACAGCCGAACATTTTTGACCTTGATATTCAAATGCTCCCCTAATTAGCGCTGTTACCAGTGATTCTATTTCACTACTTTCGTGTGCAATCACAAAGTCCTTTCCACCTGTTTCTCCAACTATTCTTGGGTAAGTTTTATAATTTCTTATGTTCTTGCCGATTGTTTCCCACATATTTTGAAAAGTTGGAGCTGAACCGGTGAAATGTAATCCAGTAAAGTTAGGATCTTTAAAAACTATACTTCCAATTTTGGATCCTGAACCAGGTATGAAATTTATTACTCCATCGGGTAATCCGGCTTCTTGTAGTAATTTCATGAAGAAGTATGCAGAATATACAGCTGAAGAAGCAGGTTTCCACAAAACCGTATTTCCCATGATAGCAGGTGCCGTGGGTAGGTTTCCTGCTATAGAAGCGAAATTAAATGGAGTAACTGCGAAAACGAATCCTTCTAAAGGCCTATACTCTAATCTATTCCATACACCTTTGATAGATTTTGGTTGATCCATGTATATCTTTGTTGCATAGTATGAGTTGAATCTTAAAAAGTCTATCAATTCGCAAGCTGAATCGATTTCTGCTTGAAAAACGTTTTTGCTTTGACCGAGCATGGTTGCTGCATTTAATGTTGACCTCCAATTCGTGGATAACAGTTCAGCTGCTTTTTTGAAAATGGATAGTCTATCAACCCATGAAAATTTATCCCAAACTTTCTTTGCCTCTAAAGAACTTTCTATTGCCATTGCAATTTCTTTTTCATCAGCTTTGTGGTATTCTGCCAATACATGGCTGTGATCGTGAGGCATAACACATTTTCCAAGATCGCCTGTTCTTACTTCTTTCCCACCAATTATAAGAGGGATTTCGATTTTCTCACCTTTCAGTTCAGAAAGTTTTTCCTTTAATTCTTTCTTTTCCTTGCTCCCTGGCCCATAATTTAAAATTGGCTCGTTTTCAGGCATTTCGAAAATAGGTATCGAGTTGTTCAAAGTTGATTCCTCCTTTTTAAGTTTTATACAACTGAGGGTTCTTCAATGATTTCTCCCCTATTGAATCTTTCTAAATCTAAAATTACATTGTAAGTTAATTGATCACCTGTAACTATATCTGCCATTAGAATCCCAACGGCTGGTGCAAGCATGAAACCATGTCCACTGAATCCACAAGCTACATAGAGGCCTTCTAGCTGGTTAATCTGTGATACTATTGGTTGTCTATCTGGTGAGATGTTGTATAAGCCAGCCCATTGCCTAATGACACGAATATTTTTGAGAGGAGGCAGCAACCACGTTGCCTTTTTCGACATAGTTTCAAGGAACTCCCATGAACTTTCCATGTTGTAACTAGGGGGCTCGTTCTCAGGTCCATATCCCATGATGAAGCTTCCATTGGGTTCTTGTTGACAGTAAATATTGTAGGAGAAGGACATTAACATTGGATCCAGTACATTTTTAACAGATTCTGTGACCAATATTTCGTGTCTTTCAGAGTAAATTGGCAGATCTAATCCAGCCATTTTAACTATATTTTGTGTCCAACCTCCTGCAGCTACAACTACCTTTTTACATTCTATAAAACCTTTGTTTGTTTGTACACCTAGCGCTGTGTTGTTTTTAGTTATTATGTCTTTGACTTCGGTAAATTTGTTTATTTCCACACCTAATCTTTGTGCAGCTTCTGCGTAACCCAAAGTCACTTGAAAAGGGTTGGCATGCCCATCTTTAGCACAGTAGGCGGCTCCTACCAATTTTTCTATGTTTAAGTCGGAGACGATTTCTTTAGCTTCTTTAGGAGTTAAAAGAATAGAAGGAATATTTAAACTGTGTTGAACTACGATATTTTTTTTAAATTGTTCTAATTCTTTGTCAGAGTATGCCAGTAACAAGTAACCTTTTTGCTTTAATTCTATGTCTCTTTTTATTTGAAGAATATCTTCAAAGTGTTCAAAAATATGCATACTTTCACTTGCCAGAAGACAGTTTTGTTTGGTGCCCCATTGTTGCCTAACTCCTGCACCGCATCTACCAGTTGCTCCGCTTGAAAGATAGGATTTTTCAAGTAAAACTACATCTTTAACACCTTTTTTGGCAAGGTTATAGGCAATGGAACAACCTACGACCCCTCCTCCTATTATCACAACATTTGCTTTATTTTTCATGTTTTTCACCTGCTAACTAATTTTATTAGAGTTTATTTATCATTCTCCATTACGGTTCCTTTTGTTACTTCTTCAAAGGTTATTCCTCCGTAGGGAGGTCTGATGCTTTGTAGTTCTATTTCTTCCATCGGTTTGCCCGTCATCTGTGAAATTTCTTTTGCGATCAATAAACCACAGGTTTTACCTTGGCAAGGTCCCATCCCGCTTCTTGTTACCCTCTTTATTTCTTCAACGGTGGTGAACCCTTCTCTTATGGCATCCCTTATTTCTTTTAAAGTTACATCTTCACATCTACAAATTATTACCTTGTTTTCATCCATGATTTCCTTCCTCCACTTTAAAATTCCTAGCTTGCAAATAGTATTCTTTTGGAATTTCTATACTCACTGCGGCTGTTTTGTCTTGAAATTTTCCATCCAATATTCTTATTACTTTGCCATCACATAAGTATTTTCCCTCTCTATCAAATACCTTTACAATTTCTCCTTTATGGGGTCTTGGAAGAAATTCGTAAGGCATGATTACAACCGAGGTTGTTTCACTGAAATTTTTATGAATTACAAACATTGCCAGTCCTGGACATTTGCTAACACATATGCCACATCCGGTGCATTTTTCAAAGTCAACGTAGGGAATGTTGTTGATGTTAGCATTTTCAGATATGGCGTTGAAAAGGCAGCTTTTTACGCAGGGGTCGCAAGGGAATCTTTGAAAGCACTCTGATATGGCTATAGGACCTTTGTCAAAGACCTTTTCTTCTGATGGTAACTTGTTTTTTAAGTTTTCTTCCGAAGGTACCCCAGTTTTCATCAAATGAGAGATATCGAGTGCTTCTTCTGAAAATTTTTCGTTATAATTTTTCCCGTGATTCAAACCTAATTTAGATAATCCTTTCCTAATTTTCTTGCCTACAGGTCCAGATCTTAGCAATTCTAATTCATTTTTAGCCTCTTCTATTCTTTCTTCAATTTCGTCTTTGCTGTTTTTTCCGATTCTTTTGGCAACGGATAAACCGGCAATTTGGCCTTCAATCATAGCTGCTGTTGCTTCTTCTATCCCTGAAACATCCCCTGCGACAAATAAATTTTTAATTGACGTTTCCATATTTTCATCTCTTAAGGGAACGTAGCCGCCCAGTTCTGAAACATAAGTGGTTTTCACTTTCCTTTGTTTTAACAGGTCAACCAACGGGGTTAATCCTACCGATAAACAGATTGCATCGCATTTGATAAGTTGCTCAGTACCTTTTACTTCATTCCAATTGCTGTCGAGTTCACATATTACCGCTCCTTCAACCTTTTCTTTTCCAATGGCTTTTTTTATGGTATGGGATGTTAAAATAGGTACGCCCAACCTTCTGAGTTTTGATGCATGAACAGAGTATCCACCTATTTTTGGCGCTGCTTCAACTATTGCAGCTACTTTTACACCAGCTTGTAGTAACTGGTAAGAAACTATCAACCCAATATTTCCCGAACCAATCATTAAGACATTCGTAGCTGGTAATACGCCATAAACATTCATCAAAGTCTGAACTGCTCCGGCACCAAAAATGCCAGGAAGGTCGTTATTCTCAAAAGCTAAAAATTTTTCTGATGCCCCCGTTGCAAAAATAATACTCTGAGGATAATATTTTTTCATTTTATGATCGTTTAATATAGTTACAATGTTATCTTCATAGATTCCCAACACCCTAGAAGACAATAGCACTTCTATGTTGTTATTCTTGTTAACTTCATCGATTAGCTTCTTGAGTATATCTATTCCCCTTGTGCCTGCGTATTCCTTTTCTGAACCGAAAAATCTATGGGTTTGTTTTATTAGTTGTCCACCTAAAAATTCTCTTTCTTCTGATAAAGATACTTTAATTCCATAATTAGCAGCAGCAAGTGCAGCTGAAAGTCCCGCAGGGCCTCCCCCTACGACCAATAATTCAAGGTTTTGGATTTTACTCATTTATCTCAACTCCAATATTTTCTGATTCTATTCTCATTCCATCTTTTAGAGGAGTTATGCACGTTCTTACGTTTGGAACCCCATCAACTGTCATCAAACAAGAGGAACAATGTCCAATAGCACAAAAAATTCCCCTTGGCCTGTGTAATTTCTTACTTTCACTGAATTTAAAAACGCCGTTTGCATACAAAGCTGCCGCAATGGTTTCTCCTTCGTAACCTATCAATTCTTTACCGTTGTAATAGAATTTTATTTGGTTTCCTCTATTAAAACTTAGTATAGGATGATTTTGTATTCTCATTTTTTCTCCTTCTTAAATAAATTATATGCTACCTTCGCCCCGCAGCCTACCCTACAAGTACTATACTTCTACTATTAATTGAATCACAATTTTCATTTTTAAAAAAAGTCGATTATAGGCGATTATGAAAAAAATTTCATGATTAGGGACGATTAAAGCCAAATATTGAAGTTTTTTTCAATTTTTGAAAAATATTATAAAGTTAATTATTTCTTTATATAAAAAAAAAGAGGCCTTTAGGCCTCTTCTCATCGTCTTTACTTTGAATTAGTCGTTGTAATAAGGACAATCTTGATATCTTTCTTGGTTGAATCTTTGGTTATTTTGGTATCTTTGAAAATCTTGGTAGTCTTGATAATCCTTATACTGTTGATATCTTTTGAAATCTTGGTAATTTTGGTAGTCTTTATATCTTTGATAATCTTGGTTTTGTTGGAAATTTCCTTGATATCTTTCTTCAAAATTTTGAGATCGAACATTTTCCATGTATCTCTGCATATTCACTGTTCTATCTTGATATTTGATCTCTAAAGGTACAAAGTTTTTGATGTCGTTTATTACTACCTTGTATCCTGTTAGTTCAATACTTTCGCCGGCTTTTACATCATCCAAAAGATTCTTGGGTACTCTTACTGAGTAAATTTCAGAGTCTACTTCAACACTCAAGGTTAAAGAGACATCGTCATCCACTATGGTTTTGACAGTTCCTGTAACGGATACTGGTGAAACATCTTGAGATAATACTCTTTCTTGCAATCTTTCTTGAACTTGAAACATCTGGTTGTCAGGATCCTGATTTTGTACCTGGGACATTGGAGCCCCACCAGTTGGTCCTACTTGCGCAAATAACGATCCGACTAAAAGAATACCTATAAAGAAAGACAGAAAAACTTTTTTCATACTAACACCTCCACTAAGTAATGTTTTATATTTTTGATACATCAAAATAATAAAACAATATGCTTAATGTTCACTTAATGGAAGCTTAGAAGAAACTTAAAAAAAACATGGTGGTAGTTTCAAAGTTTTAAACCGTCACTCCTAGATAAGTTTTCCTAACTTCATCGTTTTCTAAGAGATCTTCTGCAGGTCCTTCGAGAACAATTTTGCCTGTTTCTAAGACATAACCATAATGAGCGATTTTTAATGCACCAACGGCGTTTTGTTCTACAAGCAATATGGTTACTCCCTCTTCACATATTTTTTCTATAGTTTCTAAAACCTCTTTGACTAGAATCGGAGCTAGTCCAAGAGAAGGTTCATCAAGCATTAGAACCTTTGGTCTTGACATTAGTCCTCTTGCAACCGCCAACATTTGTTGTTCTCCTCCAGATAGTGTGCCTCCAAGTTGTTTAAGTCTTTCCTTTAATCGTGGGAAAAGTGTAAGTACCCAATCGAAATCTTCGTTTATTTTTTCAGAGTCTTTGCGAGAATACGAACCCAATCGGAGGTTTTCTAAAACCGTTAGATTAGGGAATATACGTCTACCTTCAGGAACTAGAACTACTCCCTTTTCTACTATTTTATGTGTTTCTATGCTTGTAATATCAACATTATCAAAAAGCACCGTTCCACCGCTTTTTTTAACTACATTCATTATCCCGTTCAAGGTTGTAGTTTTTCCGGCTCCATTTGATCCAATCAAGGTTGTGATTTCATTCTTTTTGATTTCCATATCTATCCCTTTTACTGCATGTATACCACCATAGTGAACGTGCATATCTGATATTTTAAGAATTATGTTTGAATTTTCACCGTTCATATTGCCAACTCCTCACCTAAATAGGCTTTTATTACCAAAGGATCTTTTTGAATCTCCTCCGGACTACCTTCAGCGATTTTTTTCCCATAATCCAATACATATATACGCTCACAAATTCCCATGATAACTTTCATATCGTGTTCTATAATGAGAATAGATAACTTATATTCCTGTCTTATATGTTTTATAAACTCCATCAATTCACTCGTTTCATGAGGGTTCATTCCTGCTGCGGGCTCGTCTAACAGAAGTAGTTTTGCTCCGGTGGCAAGTGCTCTTGCGATTTCTAACTTTCTTTGTAATCCATATGGAAGAGAGTTTGCTTTGTCATTAGCGTAAATAGACAACCCGACTTCTTCTAGAAGATCCCAGGCTTCGTTTTGCATTTCTTTTTCTACTTTTAAAACGTCAGGAGTCTTTAAAACACTTTTAAAAAGCCAAATCCAACTCTTCAATTTCAAATGCTGAGAAACTAAAACATTTTCTAAAACTGTCATATCTTTAAACAAACGAATATTTTGGAAAGTTCTAGCAATTCCCAACTGAGTTATTTCGTGAGGTTTTTTAGAATTTATTTTTTGTTTCTTAAATAAAATTTTTCCAATGTCTGGAGTGTATATACCGGTAATCAAATTGAAAAGAGTGGTTTTCCCCGCCCCATTGGGACCTATTAAACCAAGTAACTCGCCATTTTTTAAATAGCCATTGAAATTGTTAACAGCTATTAAACCTCCAAATTTTTTGGTTACATTCTCAAATTCTAAGATATATTCGTTATTGTTTGTATTACTCATTGGAAGCCTCCTTGGGGATTTTTCTAAGTCATTCATCCTCTCTCATACTACTTTTATTTTTTAATTTTGTTATCAGTTTATAAATGCCATCCCATGTTATTTCATTTCTTCCCATTATGCCTCTTCTCCAAAATAGCATTATAATTATGAGAATGAGAGATAAAACCACCATTCTCATTCCCGGGATGCCTGGTATGTAGATAGGACCGATCGATATAGGCTCTTCTAAAACCCTTAGGAACTCTAATCCTACCGTATAAAGTGAAGCTCCGATTATGGCTCCACTAATACTCCCAAGTCCACCGATGACCACCATTATCAATATTTCAAAGGTTTTTTGAAACATGAAAGATTTAGGATCGATAGTGGTAATTAGGTGTGCCCACAATGCTCCACCAACTCCTGCAAAAAAAGAACCAATTACAAAAGTGACTACTTGATGAGAAAAAACATTAATTCCCATAGATTTAGCAGCAACTGGATCTTCCCTGATTGCCTTTAAAGCTCTTCCATAACTACTTTTAACTAAACTAGAAATGAAGACTACCGTTATTAAAGCAAACCCCCATGTCCACCAAAGGTTAGAATATTGTGGGATGCTTTTTAAGCCCAAAGCTCCATTTGTGATAGACCATGTATTATTTGCGATAACTCTCACTACTTCACCTAATCCAAGAGTTGCAATGGCTAAATAATCTCCTATTAAACGAAGAGATGGGGCAGCAACTAAATATCCAAACGCTGCGGCTACTAGTCCCGCAATTATAATTGCAGGTAGGAAAGGGATTTGGATAACATTTAAAGGGTATATTAAAGGTTTTATCAAAAAACTTATTTCTTTTTGAGCAGGAGAAAGTGTTAAAATGGACGATACATATGCCCCAATTGCAATGAATCCAACATGTCCTAACGAAAAGATACCTGTAATACCGTTAATAAAGGTTAAACTTACGGCGAATATTATATTAATTGCCATTAAATTCAATATCAAAATTAAATAATCACTCGCTTTGTTATTAGCTGTCAACAGCAATAGAAAGATTGCCAATATAAAAAAAATAGTCAAAAAGAATTTGGTCTTAAAAGATAGCGTTTTTTCCATATTCACACCTTCTCCCCTATTTCAACACCGAGAAGCCCGTTTGGTTTTACTAGAAGAATAATTATTAAAATAATATAAGCAATAGCGTCTCTATATCCTGCCAAAGCAGGTAAGAATGCGACTATCATTATTTCTGCAACCCCTAAAATAAAACCTCCAAGCATAGCCCCTGGAATACTTCCTATTCCTCCGACAACAGCAGCTATAAATGCCTTTAAACCGGGGATCATGCCGGTATAAGGATAGATTTGAGGGTATTTCATAGCCCAAAGAATACCCCCGACTGCTGCTAAAGCGGACCCTAACATAAATGTTTGAGAAATAGTTCTATCAGTGTTTATGCCCATTAATTTTGCTGCAGTAACATCTTTGGAAACAGCTCTCATCGCCATGCCGGCTTTTGTTCTATAAACTATCCAAACCAATACAAGAAGTGCAAGAATAGAAGCACCTATAATAATAAAGGTTAATAAAGGTATCCTTACATCTCCAAAAGTTAATACTTGTGCAAATTGTGTTGGGTAAACTCCTAATTGTGGATTGAATGATTTTGCCCTTCCACCAAAGACAACTATTGCGAAGTTTTGTAAGAAGAATGATACACCAATAGCTGTGATTAATCCTGAGATCTTGGGGGCATTAGCTTTTCTTAACGGTCTGTAGGCAACTCGTTCGATTGTAGCGCCTAATAGAGTTGTTAAAACAATAGCAAAAATAAAAGCTGCCCACCACGGAAATAAAAAGAGAGTAACTGCATAAAAAGCAAAATACATGCTAAAAGTAAAAATGTCACCATGAGCAAAGTTTATTAAATTGAGTATTCCATAAACCATAGTATAACCTATGGCAATAAGTGCATATATGCTACCAAGTGAGATGGCATTGGCTAGATGTTGAAAGAACATTTGGATAGTCAATTATGAGCCCCCTTTCTGGATCCAAGAAAATGTAGCCATCTCATTTTGTGAGATGGCTTTAATATTTTTAAATATCACATGCTGGGTTTTATAACGGTACGGAAAACAAATTGTCCATTTTCAACCATGTTGATTACCGCCGGTTTTATAGGGTTTCCAGAACCTTCAGGATACGTAATTGTACCAGCTACACCAGGAAAGTTTTTAGTTTTTGCTAGAGCGTCTCTAATTTTTACAGGATCTGTAGACTGTGCAGACTCAATAGCGTTAACTATTACCATGTAAGCATCGTACGCCAAAGCTCCAAATGCGTCGGCTCTTCTGTTGTATTCTTTTTGATAGGCCTCTACAAAAGGTTTAGTAGCAGGGGATAAATCTGCATCCTCGTGGAAGTAAGTTGTATAAGATACTCCTTCTACGTATTCTCCACCAATTTGTATTAGTTCAGGCGCGTCCGCACCATCCCCAGCGAACATGGGACCTGTGAAACCTAAATCTCTGGCTTGTTTGCAGATTAAGGCTATCTCAGCATAGTATCCTGGCATAAAAATAGCATCGGGATTTTTCGAAAGAGCGTCGGTAAGTTGAGCCGTGAAATCTTGGTCACCAGTTGTATAAAATTCAGTGAAGTAGGTTCCTCCAAACTGTTCAAAAGCTTTTTCAAAATAATTGGCAAGTCCCACGACGTAATCTTGTGCAACATCAATCATTATGGCGACGTTTTTAGCTCCAAGCTCCTCCCAGGCAAATGTTGCAAGTAGAGCACCTTGCAAGGTATCCTCAAAGCAGGTCCTGAAGACATACTTTTTGTTTTGAGCGACTAAAGGGTTAGTGGCGGTATTAACCACCATGGGTATTTGTCTTTCTTCTGCTATTGAAGCTGCGGCTAAGGCTGCTGAACTTGTTGCAGGCCCAATAACTGCTACTACTTTTTCGTGATCTATTAGTCTTCTTATCGCATTGGCAGCTTCTGCTTTGTCTGATTTGTTGTCGACAGCTACGACCTCTACTTTGATTTCTTTACCTCCGATGTTGACTGTTGGTTTCAACTTGTTGGCTAACAATACACCATCTCTTGACATTTGACCATAACCCGAGACAGGTCCGGTTAGTTCAAAGTTCATACCAATTTTGATAACTTCTTGACTAAAAAGTGTGAAGGTCATAAGGATTACCAAAAACACCATAACAAAAGTCTTTCTCATGTTTATCCCTCCTCATATGATATGTGTAGATGTTATTTTTCTTAATAAAGTATAGAAAGAATTTTCATAGACTTTATCTTCTGTGAACTAAATTTCATATGAATATATCAATTACCTAACAGAAAAGAAATTAATCAGTAATTTTCTTAATTATACAATAAATAAATTTATAATGCAACTATTTTGCCGATTTGTGCAAAAAGTTTTATTTATAGTGTATTAAAAATACTTTCCAAATTCTCATTCGCGTAGCAACTGGCAAGTAGATAAAAAAATTGACCAGATTATTTCTGGTCAATTTTTGTTGTAATAGAGAATTATTAACTTCAATCTTTTAACCTTCGATTATTTTTACAATAAAATTTCTATTTCTTGGGCCATCGAACTCACAGAAATAAATTCCTTGCCAGGTTCCCAATAAAAGCTTTCCATTTTCAATAATTAAGGTCAAAGATGGTCCAACAAGCGTTGATTTTATATGTGAGTCAGCATTGCTTTCGAGATGAGAATATTCTTTACTTTTAGGAATTTTATTTTTTAGAAAATTGGTGATGTCTTTTCTTACAGACGGATCTGCGTTTTCGTTGATTGTTACAGCGGCAGTTGTATGGGGGACATATACGATCAAAATACCTTCTTCTATTTTTGAATTTTCGACACTCTCTTGAATATAGCTGGTTATGTCGATCATTTCTTCTCTATTATGTGTTTTTAAAGAATAAGTGTATGTCATAATCTTCAACTCCTTTTTTGTTATTGGTAAATTATATTAGCAACAATGGTGATAGAGTTACCTTCTTTGGAGACGTGTACTTTCACATCTTCTTTTTTTACTGCCAAATGTTTAACAGCATAATCTTTTATATAGTTTATCACGAAATCCAACTCTTCTTGTTTGACGTTTTCAAATCTCATTTGACTCTTAGCTCCATTTTTTCGATCGGAGGTGCTTAAGAAAGAGTTCATTCTTTTTATTGCGGTTTCCCGACTTTTATTCTTTTTACTTTTGAAAGGCCACATTTACCTTCACCCTCTTCTGAATATTCTTTTGATGAATTCTATAAATCCTTGAGGGGCATGGTCAACATCTATCAAATCTTTTTCTAACGGCACATCTTTTCCTAAGATTCTCTCGCTTATATTATTGAAAACCGAATAAAGTTTAGCTTCCTGGTTTGTTGATATTGGAGCTCCTTCGTTGGAAGAAAGTAAAATTTCCTCACTATCAGGTATGATTCCAATTAAATTCAATGCTAACGCTTCTTTAATATCATCAGCGGAAAGCATTTCGTTTCTTCTAACAAGTCTCAATTTTAATCGATTCACAATTAGTGAAATGTGGTCGTCTGTATAACCTTGATTTTCAAGCAACCCTACGACTCTATCCGCGTCGCTTATAGCAGTCAGGTCTGGTGTAGTAACAACAATAGCGTGTTGTGCAGATGAAACAGCATTTTGGAATCCTCTTTCTATTCCGGCGGGAGAATCAATAATAATATAATGGAAATGTTTGGAAAGTTTAGAGACTATATTGTTCATATCTTGAGGAGACATTAAATCTTTATTGGCGATTTGAGAAGAAGCCAGAAGAGAGAGATTTTTTAATTGTTTGTGTTTTACGAGTGCTTCCATAACGGTTTTGTTACCACTTACAACGTCCATAATAGTGTAAACTACTCTGTTTTCCAAACCCAAAATCAAATCCAGATTTTTTAATCCAATATCTGCATCTATAAGGCAAACATTGTAACCTTTTTTTGCTAAAGTGGCCCCCAAATTAGCTACGATAGTAGTTTTACCAACTCCTCCTTTTCCGGAGGTAATAACAAACACCTTTGCATTTTCCATCTCTACCCCTCCACTAGAAAACTTTGCCCATTATTAATTATAAGATAGAAGTTTTTATAAGTTAAAAAAGTTAAGATATTCTAAGGGCTAAACAGATTATACTACAAATTGATTAAAAAATAAAAAATCGGGGAAAAATCCCCGATTAATTTAAAAACTATTTTTGTTGCCTGTTTATTCTTCGATACTTATGGCTTCAGTTGGACAAGCATCTATGGCATCTTGCACACATGGTGCGTCACTTTGTTCATCAATAACTTCGGCCTTTCCGTCATCTCCCATTTGGAATACGTCTGGGCATAAACTTTCACATATAGCGTCTCCTATACAAGCTTCTTTGTCAATAACTATCTTCATAGCTACACCTCCAAATAGTTTTTAAAAAGTTCTTTTTCTATCTGTTACATATACTACTAATTAAAACCATTTGATTATACCATAAATCTACACAATTAAATTTAAAAATTGATTTAAGAAAATATAACTACATTGAATTAGTTCAGTTTCCTAATTTCTTCTACCACTCTGTCTACTATATTTATTCCAACTCGTTCTTGGGCTTCTTTTGTGGAAGCACCTATATGGGGTGTGGCTACAACGTTTGGTAAAGCAAAAAGTTCCTTGTAGAGATCACCCTTTGGAGGTTCTTCTTCGAAAACGTCCAATCCTACTCCAAGGAGCTTACCATTTTTCAGATATTTCAGCACAGCATTCTCGTCGAGGACACCTCCTCTTGCAGCATTAATTATTACTGCACCATCTTTCATCATTTGGATTTGGGGTTCACTTATAAAATGATAAGTTTTTTCGTTTTTTGGAATATGTAAAGAAATAACATCAGAATTTTGGAGTAATTCTTCTAAAGATACCTGTCTAACGTTATAATGCTTTAGCTCATCAGTACTTATATTAACAACATCAAACACCAGAGTATTGGTTTGGAAACCTTTTAGTAATTTTGCCAAATTTTTTCCTACATAGCCAAAGCCGATGATACCAAAGGTTTTTTGGGACAACTCCAATCCTTTTAGTTGTTTTTTCTCCCATTGTTCATTTTTTAGACCGATCGTTCCTCTTGTAATATGTCGATAAATATCTAAAACCATCCCTATAACCAATTCTGCAACGGATAAAGAATTCTGCCCCGGCGTATTTAAGACGGTTATTCCTTTCGATTTAGCAGTATCGACATCTATATTATCTAATCCCATGCCCGCTCTACCTATGATCTTTAACTTATCTGCATGTTCTAATATTTCTCTCGTCACCTTAGTTGCACTTCTTACAATCAATACGTCAATTTCTTTAATCTTATCTTTGAGAACGTCTTTTTCGAGATGTTCCGAAGTAATTTCAACATTAGGTAATTCCTTTTGTAACTTTTTTAAAGCATTTTCATCTAAAGGGTCGTTTATATGAATTTTCATCTTTTTTAAACCCCCTCTTTCATAAAAACTTCTTCAGCAGCTTTTACACCTTTACCTAGTTCAATCTCAAAACCAAATTTGTTAAAAGCCATTTCCAAGGCACTTACCGCAACAATAACATCAAATTTTGACATGTAACCAAGATGGGCAATTCTTATTATTTTTCCTTTTAGCTGTGACTGACCACCAGCAAAGGTTACTCCCCATTCATCTCTCAAAAATTTAACTATACCTTTACCGTCAACATTCTGTGGTACTTTTATTGCAGTGAGGACGTTTCCGGGTCTTTCTGCAAAAAGTTCTAAGTTCATAGCTTTTGTAGCAGCCCTTGTTGCTTCAGCTAAGATTCTGTGTCTTTCCCAAACATTTTCAATTGTTTCTTCTTTTAGCATGTCAGTTGATTTTAATAATTGGTAAACGAGGTTAACAGGAGGAGTGTAAGGGGAATCTGGGAAGCTCTTTTTATATGCTCTTAAGTCAAAGTAATATCTATGGCTGTTAGAATTTTCAACAATCTCCATTGCTTTCTCACTTAAAGCTATTATTGCTACGCCAGGAGGCATCATAAATCCTTTTTGAACTCCAGAAACTACAACATCAATGTTCCATTCATCCATTTTTAAAGGTTCGGCCAGCATTCCAGAAATAGCATCAACAACTAAAACTGCATTGGTTTCTTTTACAATCTCAGCTATTTCTTTGATGGGATGTACAACCCCTGTAGAAGTTTCGCTTAAGGTAGTGAAAACAGCTCTTGTTTCTGGATGTTTTTCTAGTTCTTTTTTGATTTGTTCTACTCGAACATATTTTCCCCATTCGATATCGATTTCTACTAAATTAGTGCCGTAAGCTTTACATAATTCGCACCATCTTTCTCCAAATTTTCCCCCATTTACGGCAATAGCCGTATCTCCAGGTGAAACGAGGTTAGCAACTGCGGCTTCCATTGCTCCTGTTCCGGACGCAGCTAAGGTGTATACGTTATTCTTCGTTTGAAAGAGATATTTGAGATTTTCTAAAGCTTTGTTTTGAATATCCAAATATTGTGGTGTCCTATGATGGATGGTATCCTTTGCACCTTCCAATAAAAGATCGATTGGAACAGGGGTTGGCCCTGGAGCCATGAGATAGTTCTTTCTTATTAACTTTGCCACGTATATCCCTCCTCTAAGAATTGTGAAAGTTTTCTTATAGTAATTTTACCATACTTTTTAAATATCAATATGGATCTTTTTTATCCTTTTTTGAGTTTTTAAGGTATTTTCTTAAAATGTAATGAAAAAATATTTTGAATCACAGCAATAAAATGTTATAATAAAAAAGGAATGAAGGTTGCACGAAAAAGGGGATCAGAAAACAACATGGGGAATGAGTATTCCTTAAGGGAACAAAAGATCTTGAGCTATATGGGGTTTGCTGCTAAAGCCAATAAGATAGTTTATGGTAAACAAGGGGTGAGGAATTATATTCGTTCATTTCAGAAGAAAAAAGTAATACTTATTCCAAGGGATACTGGTTCAAGAGTGAAATTAGATGTAATCAAACATTGTCAAATTTTCGATGTACCTTATATAGAATTGAACTCCCCAAAGTCAATTTTAGCTAAGGCTCTTGGTAAACAAAATATAAGCGTCGTCGGAATTACAGATGAAAATATTATCGAAGGAATATTGAAGACGTTCCAATAATGGAGGTGGTTTATAAGTGTCGAAGACCCGAATATACGAAGTCGCGAAGGAGTTAGGAATGAACTCTAAAGAATTAATGGAATTTTTGGAAAAGGAATTAAATATCTCTGTCAAAAGTCATATGAGCACTATAGAAGAGGAAACGGTGCAAGCTATTAAGGATCTTATTGAGGAAGAAAGGCAAGCTAAAAAGGAAGTAAAAAAGCAAAAAGAACCGCCAAAAGAAAAGAAAAAGACTCCAGAAAAAATAAAAGTCAAGGAAAAATTAGAAGAAGAACCTGTCGAAGAAAAGCCCGTAAGAGAAGTCACTATAACTACGCAAGAAATAACGCTTGATATTTTAGCGAAACGCCTCGAATTAGAACAAAACGATATTATAAAAGATATGTTTATGAAAGGTATAGTATTAAGGCCAGGTCAGAAACTAGATAAAACCATGGCAGAAGAGATTGCAATGAATTATAATGTTATATTGAATTTTGAAATTGAAAAAAAGGAACCAGAAGAAGGAAAAGAGGAAGATATAGAAACCATACTTACCAAAAAGTGGAACGATATTTATGAAAAAGAGAAAGACAAATTGGCTCCACGTCCACCGGTTGTCACTATTATGGGACACGTTGATCATGGGAAAACGACTCTATTAGATAAAATTAGAAATACCCATGTTGCTGATAAAGAAGAAGGCGGTATTACTCAATCTATAGGTGCTTACCAGATAGAGTATAACGATCAAAAGATTACTTTTATCGATACCCCTGGTCATGAAGCATTTACAGAAATGAGAGCCAGAGGAGCTCAAGTTACGGATATAGTTGTTCTTATCATTGCGGCAGATGATGGGGTGATGCCTCAAACAATAGAGGCTTATAATCATGCAAAAAGTGCCAACGTTCCTATAATAGTGGCGATAAATAAAATTGACAAACCTAATGCCAACATTGAATTAACAAAACAACAGATGGTATCTAAACTCAATCTTATTCCAGAAGATTGGGGTGGAAATACTATAACTATTCCAATTTCTGCAAAAACAGGTAAAGGAATCGATGAGTTATTGGAAATGATAATTCTAGTAGCTGAAATGCAGGAGATAAGATGTATCCCTGAAGGAAATGCTAGAGCAGTGATAATAGAAAGTCGGGTTGATAAGGCTATGGGGCCTTTGGGAACGGTTATAGTTAAAGATGGGATATTGAAAGTTGGAGATGACTTTATTTCAGGTTCTACTTATGGTAGGGTCAGAAGAATGATAAATGACAGAGGAGAAAGTTTAAAAAGAGCCGTTCCTTCCACTCCTGTACAAGTTTTAGGTTTTAATGATGTTCCGAACACACATTCTATTATGTATGTGGTTGATTCAAAAGAAGAAGCTCGAGCATTAGCAGAAAAAATCAAAGAAAAAGAAGAAGAAAAAAGTAAAGGTCCAGCTAAAAGACACATGAGGCTTGAAGATATTATGCAAAAAATGGAAGAAGAAGAAAAAAAGAAATTAAATATTCTATTAAAAGCCAATACTTATGGAGAAATAGAGGCTTTAAAGAATGCTATTCAAAAGTTCGAAAATCCAGAAATAAATATAGAAATTATACACGCTGGGATAGGACCGGTAAGCACAAGCGATATAATGTTAGCTTCCGCTTCAGATGCAATTGTTCTGGGCTTTAGAGTAAAAGCTGATTCAAAGGCATTAAAGATGGCAGAAGCTGAAGGAATAGAAGTTAGAAGGTATAATATTATATTTGACTTGATTGATGATATCAAGAAAGCTTTAGAAGGTATGTTAGAGCCTATTCAAAAGGAAGAGCTCACTGGAAATGGTGTAATTAAAGAAGAGTTCAAGATAAAAGGTGTAGGAAAAATTGCTGGTGTTCAAGTAAATGAAGGTTACGTTCAAAGGGATGGCGGAGTTAGAATCTATAGAAATGGTGGTTTAGTTGCCGATGTGAAAATTAAGAGTTTGAAACATTATAAAGATGAAGTTAAATCCATTGAAGCACCTAAAGAATGTGGAATTCAATTTGAAAATTTCGAAGATTTCACTAAAGGTGATGAATTAGAATTTTATAAACATGTATTTGTTAAACGAGAATTGGATTTGGAACAAAAAACTAAATAATTAGGTGTTTTGATAAAAGTAAATGGGGGATATGATAATATGGGTTCTGAATATAAGGTAGTTGGAATTAGGGGAGCAACTTCTTTAACTGAAGATCATCCAATGAAAGTAACTGAAAATGTTATAGAGCTATGGAATGAAATAATGAATAAAAATGATATATCACGTATAATATCGGTGATATTTTCTGTAACACCTGACATCAAAAGTCTCAATCCTGCTACCATTTTACGTGAGAAATTAGATCTGAATAACGTTCCTTTTATGAGTTTAGAAGAAGCTTCATTTAACGATTCTCGAAAAAAAATAATAAGGGTGCTGATTATTTGTGAAAGCAGCACCCAAAATTTTGTATACTTACATGAGGCAAAGAACTTAAGAACAAAAAAAGAATAATCTTTTTATATTTCACTTTGAGAATTTATTAAATCTAAAATTTCGCTTTTTGTATTAAAATATTCGTCTGAATGAAGTATATATTTTGCTTTTTGAGTTAGCAACTTGTTAGTAAAATCTAAGGTGAATTCTTTTATTATTTTTCCAGGCCTGGGAGACATAACTAAAACTTTTGTACCTAGCATTAAAGCTTCGTCTACGTCATGGGTTATGAAAAATATACTACACTTATTTTCTAACCAAATATTTCGAATCAAATTTTGCATGTTGCTTCTAGTAAATGCGTCTAAAGATCCGAAAGGTTCATCCATTAAGATAACTTCAGGATAATTTGCTAAAACTCTTGCAAGAGCTACTCGCTGTTTCATACCTCCCGAAAGTTCAAAAGGGTATTTTTCTTCAAAACCAGTAAGATCAACTTCTTGAATAAAGAATTTTGAAATTTCTTCGATTTTATCTTTTGGTACACCCCTACTTTTTGGTCCAAACTCTATGTTCCCTTTAACAGTCAACCATGGATAGAGTGTAGGGGACTGAAATACAACTCCTCTATGCCAGTCTGGCCCTTCTATAGGGTTTTCATGCATCAAACATTTTCCAGAAGTTAATGGGATGAAACCTGCTATTACTCTTAGCAAAGTACTTTTTCCGCAACCGGAGGGCCCTAAAATACAAAGAAACTCACCTTTTTTTAATTCTAAATTAACACCTTTCAATGCTTCTATTAAACCGGTTTTTGTTTCGTAATTGACACTCAAATTTTCAATTTTTATCAAAGTTTCTTTATAAAGATTGTCTATATCTCATCATCCTTTTCCAAGGATTTTTCAATGTAATAAGGATTAATATATTCGCTAAATTCTTCTAAGCTTGGTGAATTTTCGATAAAACCCTGAGCTTTTAAAAAATCCGATGTATCTTTCATAACTCTTACAAAATTCCCTGGTTTTTCACTTGTGCCCATATATTTTTGACTGATCATTTCTTCTCTTGTGAGCCAAATTGAACCTTGCATTTGGATTAAAGCAGTTTCAGGAGATATTCCTAAATTTCTTGAAACTATCTCAGCGGCACGTTCTGGATCATTTAAATATATGTCGTTTGCTTCAGCCAAACAGTCTATAAAAGATACAACTAAATCAGGGTACTTTTCTGAAAAGTTTTTACTTACTAAAGCAACATTTGCTGTAATATAGCCCCTTTCTAACATATCCTCACTGGAAATTAAAACTCTTCCACCATTTTCTATAAGTTCACCTAAAGAAGGTTGCCAAGTATAGGCAGCGTCTATATCGCCTCTTGACCAGGCAGCAACTATCTCGGTTGTTTTCATATCTAGGAGTTGAACTTTTTCTTCTATTCCAGCTTCTTTGAGAATATTCAATAAAATATAATGACTAGTGGAAGCAAAAGGAGTTGCTATCTTTTTACCAACAAGATCGTTTATACTGTTTATTTCATCGTTCTCTCTAACGACCAAAGCCTCTATATCACCTAAGACTTCGTGTATCCAAATTAACTCTACATCAAGGTTTCTAACAAAAGCAATGATAGAATTTATGTTCCCCATAGTAGCAAAATCTATACTTCCTGAGGCAAAAGCTTGATTGGCCTCTACTCCAGAATCAAAAACTATAAAATTACATTGGATACCTTTATCAGAAAAGTATTTATCAAATAGCCCTTGTTCAATAGCAATTGTTTCATCGTTAGGTACCCTTAAGATTCCAATGTTAATCTCCTTGGGTAAATCTTGCTGACCCTTATTACAACTTGTAAAGATAAGAGTTATCAATGTAATTAAAACAAAAAATAATAAAGATTTCACTAATTTACTTTTCATATATGCCATAACACCTCCTTTAAAGAAGAAACCAACTTTTAAACCTTACCTTTCCAGAAAATTAATTTTCTTTCTAAAGATCGTAATCCGTAATCTATCAAAACACCACTGATTCCCATTATAAAAATACCTACGAATATAACATCGCTTTTTAAATAGTTAGAAGCGTCAATTACCATCCAGCCGATACCCGATGTAGCTGCAACCATTTCAGAAGAAACAAGAGTTGTGTATGCAACACCAAAAGAAGTTCTAATCCCAGTAAATATTTCTGGTAGACATGCAGGTAACACAATTTTAAAAAACACATTCATTTGATCTGCTCCCAAGGATCTTGCACTCAATATATAATCTTGGTTTATTCCTCTCACAGCGGAAACACACGCTATGTATATAGGAGCAAAGGCGGCTAAAAAAAGTAAAACTTCTTTTGATAAATCTCCTATACCAAACCATAAAATAAGAATCGTGTAATAAGCTAAAGGTGGTAAGGGCCTATAAAATTCTACGATAGAATCTATGATTGCTTCCACTTTTTTAAAATAACCACTTAGAAGTCCTATAGGTAAAGCAAATATTATAGCAAAGGCTAAAGAAACGAACAATCTTTTGAAACTTGTTCCTATATGCACCCATAAGGGAATATTGTTGTATCCATCTCTAGCTAAACTTAAAAATGCTGACCAGACTCTTTCGGGTGAAGGTAGCAAAGTTGGAGTGAATATTTCTAGTTTTGTAACAATATACCAGGTTAAAAATATCGTTAACCACGTAAATACTGTTAATAAAATGTGATTGTTTTTTTTGTTTGATTCATTATTATTCATACAAACAATTCCTTCTCTTTAGAAAGATTTTAGATAAAAGGCCATCAATTATCTTGATGGCCTATAAAATATATCATACTTTTGATCTAAACATAAATCAATCAAAGTTATAAGCGGTAACTATCTTTTCTCTACCAGTGATTTGGTCTAAATAATATTCATAATAACATATACCCAAGAATGAACCAGAAATATTAAAGACATTATTGAAACCTCTTCCTTGAAGGGCCATAACCGCATTATAACTTCTTTGAGAAGAACGGCAATGAACATAAACTGGGCGATCTTTAGGTATTTCATTTAGTCTATCCCTGAGTTCACTCAACGGTATATTAACAGCGGTTTTGAGATGCCCTTTTTCGTATTCATCTTTTTCACGACAGTCGATGATGAAAGCACCATTTTCCACAAGTTCTCTAACTTTAGTCACAGGGACTTGTCTGAATCTACCATGTAATAGATTTAAACCAACTAGTGCAGCATGATTAACTGGATCTTTTGGAGTGGAAAACAAAGGTGCATAACATAGTTCTAATTCTTTTAAGTCTTCTAATGTCCCATTCATACGAATTAGTGTGGCTATCACATCGATTCGTTTAACAGCATCACCTTTGCTAATCGCTTGTGCTCCCAGTATTCTTCCCGTAGGAACTTCGTATATCAACTTTAAATGTAGCTGATAACTATTCGGCATTAAGCCAACTTTATCCTGAGGAATGATATAAACAAAGTCGTAAGGAATACCATTGGCTTTAGCTTTTTTTTCATTGAGCCCTGTGGCAGCCGCATTTAAATTAAAAACTTTCACGGTCGATGATCCAATCGTACCTTTATTTATATGAGGTATATTATAAATGTGATCTGCTGCGGCCCTTGCTTGTCTTTGAGCAGGACCAGCAAGAGGTAGTCTTAAGGGTTTACACGATAAAGCACAATAAGTTTCTATAGCATCTCCGACAGCATAAATATCATCATCGCTTGTTCTGTAGTTATGATCTACTTTAATCCCACCTGTTTCACCTATTTCCAAACCGGCCTCTTTTGCTAAAGATGTTTCAGGGGATACTCCTACAGCCATTATAACAGCTCTAGCATTTACTTTTTTACCAGATTTTAATTCTACATAATCATCAAAGATTTTAGTTACAGAATCACTTAAAATAAGGTTTACACCGTTATCGTATAACTCTTTATGTAAGATCTGAACCATATCATAGTCAAAAGGTTGCATCACTTGGTCTAAAGCTTCTATCAAATTAACGTTGTAACCCGCTAATTTAAGGTTTTCTGCAACTTCAATTCCAATATAACCTCCTCCAACTACTGCGACATCTTTTATATTATTTTTTTCTATGTAGTCTTTAATTTTAACTATATCTACCACGTTTCTGACTGTAAATACATTTGCTCTGTCTATTCCTTCAATACTTTTTGGAAGAACAGGTTTGGCGCCTGGAGAAAGAACCAATTTGTCATAATGTTCTTCGTATTCTTCTCCCGTTTGTGTATTTCTAACAATGACTTTCTTTTGATCCCTTATAATTTTAATAACTTCACTGTTAACCCTTGCTTCAATGTTATACTGTTTTTTAAATTGCTCTGGTGTCATCAAAACCAAATCATCACTATTTTCTACCATACCACTTAAGTGAAATGGTAAGGCGCAATTGGAGAAAGAAACATGAGGTCCCCTTTCAAACATTATTATTTCTGCAGATTCATCAAGCCTTCTTGCTCTTGCTGCTACAGAGGCACCTCCTGCAACTCCTCCAACTATAAGTATTCGTTTACCCATTTTAAAGTCCTCCTTTAGTTTGACAAAATAAAAGTTATAGTAGCAATGGATCTTATGTTTTTTAAGAAGTTTTTAACTCCTATAGTATTAATCCTTATTCACTTTAAAATCTGTTTTTGATGGTATCTTATAAAATATCTTGTTGCTAACCACAGCACCTAAAACCATGAAAGCTAAAAATATCCAACCAGATAATGAAAATTCGGCTATAGGGCTGTATAATGCTCCAACGTTACAACCATTAGCAAAACGAGTTCCAAATCCCATCAAAATACCGCCCAATGAGTATAAAAGGGCTTCTTTTCCAGTTACACGCAACTCTGATTTAAAAGACTCAACAAATTTACCTGCTGATAGAAGATAAGTTAGCGCTCCTACTACTATTCCAAAGTTTTGAACTAACGATGGATTTTGAAAAAAAGGTGTAGCAAAGGTAGCAGCAGGCATTTTTGTAAACTCAGCAAGAGCTTCTCCAGAAACACCAAAAACCATTAGTACTTTGCCTATTAGCACCCCATGTGGAGTGGAAGCTCCCCAACCTGCCTTTGTAACTCCAAACAACAGGACAAAAAGTATGCTTAAAATTACTGCACCTTCAGTTAAAGTCCAAGGTTTCACAAATATATGATTATAAGTGTCTTGACTAAAAAATTTGAAATTAGAAAGATCTAATTTTTTTCTGCTTTCTTGTTCCTTTTCCGAAGGAACTCCAAAATAAGTTTTTTCCTTCCTTCTCTTTTTTTCATATTGGTAAGATGTAAAAATTACTATGGAGGAAAATATTGCTAACAATAAGATAGCTCCCAAATAACCTTGAAAACCGTCCCATTTGAATAAATCTGGTAGAAAAACACCTCCATTGAACTTAGCTCCAGTTGGAGATGTAATCCAGGAATTGGTAACCCATCCAGCCGTTCTTTGAATAGGAAATCCTAGAAAAACACCTATTCCAAAAAATATTAATGTTATCAAAGCCCTTGTAAATCCCATAGTTAAATCGGTAAGCACACCTGTAGCACAACAAACGGACAGGGACATACCAAAACCAAAAAGAAAGGCTCCCAGCAGTAAACCAAAATTAATTGGACTTATCCAAAGGCTGTAATTAGTTGGATCTGAATTAAACAAAAATCCCATGATCATCAAAGAGGTTATAAAAAACATGAAAATCATTGCACGCATGAGTTGAGTAGATCCGGTTCTATAAGCTCTATTGACACTTCCGGCAAACCCTGTATAAGCTCTAGCTAAGGTGTATCCAAAACCTACTCCTATCAAAAGTCTAAAAAAAAGCATATCTGTTGCTAAAAGTGCGTTTCCGAGGATGAGAATTAGTGCAAAACTTAACAAACCAAGAACCTTTTCTACTGTTTTAGTCATACTTTTTCCTCCCGTCTAAAGGCATTTTTAAAACAAAAGTTTTGAATTACTAAAAGATGGGTTTTACCAAAACCTTAGTTGAATATTTAAACTTCACCCCCTTTTTTGTGAAATAGTTCACGAAATAAACTAAAAGATCAAATAACACTTTTAAATATGAAAAAAATTAAATATTAGATTTGTTATTTCTATCACTAATTGAAATCCAACATTATACTAACAAAAAAAAGTAAAAATTAAATTAACTTTGTCAGCTTTTTAATAAAGAAAGATTAAATAAAGGTTATTTCATAAGTTTTGAATAAAAAAGGTTTAATGTTATAATTAAAAAAGAGATTTTTTTCAGCAATTTTATCTAGTTGAAGAATAGAGGTGAAATATTTGAAAGACCAAGTAAAGATGATCTACTTTGATTTAGATCACACCCTGTGGGATTTTGAAAGTAATTCACAAGAAGCATTGAAGTTGGTCTATCAAAAGTACGGTCACGTTTTTCGAGGAACATCTTTGGATAAGTTTGTGGAATCTTACAAAAAAATAAATAAACAACTATGGGAAATGTATAGGAAAAAAGAAATAGGCCAACAAGAATTAAAACTTCTTCGTTTTGAAATTACTTTAAATGCTTTAAAAATAAAGCATAGAGAGGATTTGATAGAAGAGATGAATAATTCTTACCTAAATATTTTATCAAAACAAAAACTCCTCGTCGATGGTGCAGTGGAAGCTTTGGAGTATTTAAAAGATAAGTATGAATTGGGAATTTTGACAAACGGCTTTAGAGACACTCAAATTGTTAAAATGAAAAGTTCGGGAATATATGATTATTTTAGTATTTTAGTTAGTTCTGAAGATGTCGGCTTTCCTAAACCTGATGAAAAGATTTTTAATTATGCGATTTTAATGTCTAAGAAATCTAAAGATGAAATTGTTTATGTTGGCGATGATCTTGAAAATGACATCTTACCAGCAATGAAATGCGGAATTGGCGCCATTTGGTTTAAAAATCATGAAGAAACTCTTGTAACCCAAGAAAAGAATGTTATGAGTATATCCAAGCTTACAGAGCTGAAAAGTTTACTTTAAATTTATTCGAGGTAATAAATGCCTTTTTTTAATGTAAAAACTTTGGTATTTTTAATGAGGTCAAAATATTCTTTATCTAATTGATATGCTTGTTCTCCAGTATAAATTACTACTTTTATCTCATCACATGCTGCTTTCTTTTTAAATATTAGTAAATTTTCTTCTGAAGTAATTAGCTCGTAACTCCCTGATGAAAGAGAGGGGTGAACTTTCCTTAAATTAATGAGATTTTTACAGTAATTGAAGGTTTCTTTTTCTAAATTTGACCAATCTTCTTTGAATTTCATTGCAACTCTTCCACTTTCATGAAAATTATGAATTGTCTCGTCCCCTTTTAAAGCTATCTCATTACCATATTCTAGCATAACATTTCCAGTAAGAGCCATTAATAATCCAAGTGCGATGTAAAATGTCTCTAATTCTTGGCATATATCTATGAACCTTGGAAGATCGTGATTTTCTATAAAATAAGTTAGCTGAAATTCCTTTTCATTTAATTGGTTTGATAATACTATTTGGTTGTATAATTGTAATAATGATCCATTTTTCTTTCCTAAAACTTCTTTAAAAGTATCGTATGTAGCAAAATCAAACATACTGGTAAAACGTTGAGCATCATTCCCTTTGAACTTTTTGAGAAGATTAAAATTTTTTAACTTATCTCCTTCGTCTTCCCATACTTCACCTAAAATTACCACATCTTTTTTTATTTTTTTCATCCTTGTAGCAAATTCTTCTAAAAAGGATAATGGCAAGCCCAAAGCATGATCCAACCTAAATCCATCTATTTCATAGTTTTTTAACCAATATTCCCCAACCCTTATTAAAAATTCTCTTGTATCTTCGTCATCTAGATTCCAGAACAAAAAGGATCTTTGCCATCTTTCTTCTTGGGGTGAACGGGGAGATTCAGTTTTAACAGTCAAATCTTTAGGGACGGAATTAAAATCAAACTCCTTTGAGGCATGGTTAAGTACTAGATCTATAATAACCTTTATTCCTCTTTTATGAGCATCTTCAATAAGCTTTGTAAAGATAACTTTAGCTTCTTCTTCGGAATTGGAACTTATATTTTCTGAAATAGAAAAATAATTGGTAATATCGTATCCATGGGTAGTTTTACTCTTAAAAATGGGTCCAAGATATATCAAATCTATCCCAAGCTCTTTTAAATAGTCTAATTCTTGAATGACACCTTGGAGATCTCCATCTATTGCATTTTTCTCGTAATAGCGATAACTCCCTCTTGGGAAATCGTTTGTTAATTCTCCATTTTTAAAAAATTTTATTAGAATGTGGTATCCTAAAAACATAAAATTCCTCCCATAGTTTACTTAGAGTTATTCTATCATTCTTTTTTTAAAAAAATGAAAACGTTTCCTAAAGATATTCACTTTTTTCACTTTTAAAATTTAAAATGAAAAAGTGTGGTATAATTAAATTGATAAGAAAGAGCTCATCAGACTGATAGCAGTAAAAGACTCATAAGGAGGGGTAACTATGGACATACTTTTAGTTTATCCTGCTTATCCCGAAACATTTTGGAGCTTTAAACACGCGCTGAAATTTGTTTCCAAACGCGCTGCTTTGCCACCTTTGGGTTTGATTACAATAGCTTCTTATCTACCAAAAGAATGGAACGTTAGGTTGGTGGATATGAATTGCGAAAAATTAAAAAAAGAGGATATACTGAATTCAGATTATGTTTTTATAAGTGCCATGGCTGTTCAAAGAGAGTCTGCGATAAAGGTAATCAAACAATGTAACGACTATGGTAAACCTATAGTCGCTGGTGGCCCTCTTTTTACAATGGAACCCGATACATTTCAAAATACTGTGGACCATTTTGTTCTTGGAGAAGCAGAAGAACTGATGGATGAGCTGGTGGAAGATATCAAAAATAATAAATTAAAAAGATATTATGCGAAACCAAATTTTTGTAATATCGAAACTACACCTGCTCCCAGGTGGGATCTGTTAAATCTCAAATGGTATGGGTCCATGAGCATCCAGTATTCTAGAGGATGCCCATATAATTGTGAATTTTGCGATATTGCGGCCTTGAATGGTAGAAAACCCAGAACTAAGACAAGCGTACAATTGATCCGAGAACTTCAATCTTTGTACGATGCAGGTTGGAGGCATTCCGTTTTCTTTGTAGATGATAATTTTATCTCAAATAAATCAAAGTTAAAAAAAGAAATATTACCCGCAGTAATACAGTGGCAAGAAACTCATGATTACCCTTTTTCTTTCTATACCGAAGTTTCTATAGATTATTCTAATGATGATGAACTCATGGATCTGATGTTCAAAGCAGGCTTTGACAGAGTTTTTATTGGTTTAGAAACCCCTGATCCGGATAGTTTAAGAGAAGCTAACAAGTATCAAAATATCAAACAAGATCTTGAAGAGTCTATCAAAAAAATTCAAAGTTTTGGTTTTGAAATTCAGGGAGGCTTTATTGTCGGTTTTGATAGCGATAAACCTACAATTTTCGATAGGCAATTCGATTTTATACAAAAAAATGGTATAGTTACGGCAATGGTTGGTATTTTAAACGCCCCCAGAGGAAGTGAATTATATTTAAGATTACTCAAGGAAAATAGGTTACGGGGAGAAATAAGTGGAAACAATGTAGATATCAATACGAACATTATTCCAAAGATGAACTTAGAATTTTTAGTCAAAAATTACAAAAATCTGGTTGCTAAGCTTTATCAGCCCGAAAACTATTATGATCGTTTGAAAAAATTTTTGGTTAATTATAAAGTACCGGGATTCTCAAAAGCTAAGATAGGTTTCCAAGAAATAAACGCTTTTATTAAATCCATCATTATTTTAGGAATTGTTGGTAAAGAAAGAAAGCAATATTGGGGAACTCTTTTTTGGAGTTTGTTTAAGAAACCTAAAGCGTTACCAAAGATGATTTCTCTTTCAATTTACGGTTACCATTTCAGAAAAATTGCAGAAAATTTATAAGGTGAGAAAATAGATGATAAAAAAAATAATTTTGGTTTTTGCATTTATTTCCATTGCGTTGGGATCTTTTTCTGCAAATCTATCCAAAGATAATATGATTATAAATTTAAACGATAATACGTGGATAACAAATCAAATTGCAGAAAAAATAAAAAATATTGGAAGTTATATGTACAATATAAAAATAAAAGATGCGATGTCTAACTCAATAAATATCAGTGATTATGATGTGACAATGAACATATTTACAAATACCAAGGAAAATATCACAATTGCTTTTGGTTACTTTGATGGTGGGGGCTTTTCTTATTCAGAAGAATCTGGTGAAACTGCTGATTGGGTAGAAAAATTTGCGGTAAAGACTCTGGAGACATTATCTATTCAAAGATTTCTGTATGGAGAAAATTGGGATGTTTTACAGATCACTTTTTGGGAAGGGGTAGATGAATATCCAGTTTTTCAAAATAATAAGTTATATCTTGTAAGTGATAGATATATTGGAAATAGGGAAATTTATATTTTTGACTTTAAAGAAGGTACACAAGAGAAGATTCCATTGGAATACTCTGCCGAATATTTTCCTGATATTTCCCCAAACGATGAGTATTTAACTTTTCAAACAACATTGTTTGGAAAATGGGACATTGTATTGTATAATTTAGAAACTAAGGAGATTCAAAGGATAAGTCCGCCAGATAAGAATGCTTATTCACCATATTTTTATGACAACACATTGATTCTATTCACTATGGATGAAGATACTGGCCAATGGACGGAAGTTTGGATCTATGACTTATACTACGATAAACTTGAGAAATTAACCGAATCAAAGGATCTTTTGAAATTTAGGCCCACTAAGTGGGATGGTAACAAAATTAGTTTTTACGGTGTTGACCATCAAACGGCGAGTATGAATGTTTACTTTGTTGACGAAGAAAACAGTATTTCACCGTTAATAGCACAACCAAATAATCAAACCGATAATTGGTCTAACGGTTCAGAATTACTTGTGTACTCTGAGTTTAACGGAACCTATTTCAGTATATATGAATACGATAATGGAGAAAAAAGAAATTTATCGAGCATGTTGACAAATGACTGCTTCTATCCAACGTATTCTGCAGACAAAAAATATGTTTTTTTTACTAATTATTATTCAGAATCAGATATTTTTGTTATAAACAGAGAAAAAATTAAGGTTAATAGATAATAAAACTCTATTGGAGTGATTTGAATAATTAACGAAAACGTGAACGAAGAAGTTTCTGAGAAGAATAAGTATAAAAAAATTGCTAAAATCTTTGGATTTATTCTTTTGTTTTTTCTCTTTTTCTGGAATGCTTTAATAACTTTTTTTCTAATAATTCTATTAAACGTAAAAACAATAAAGAAATCTGTATTTGGTAATCTTCCATTGGAAGTTAAGAAAGGTTCTTATACTGATGCAATTACTGTAGAGTATAAAAAGGAAAAGATACCTTTGAAATTAGATGTATATTATCCTTCTAAAATAAAAAGCAAGTATCCTGTACTCTTTTTTGCTCATGGAGGAGGTTGGATAACAGGAAGTAGGAAGTTATCAAGCGTTACCGCATGGGGCAAGTTTTTAGCTAGTAGAGGATTTGCTGTTGTCGCAATAGATTACAGGTATGGTTATTTTAACAAGTATGAAGAGTTGATAGAAGATTACAACGATGCCCTAAATTATATAAAAGATCATAGTGAAGAGCTCAGTTTAGACAAAGAAAATATCGTGTTGATGGGGACGTCAGCAGGTGGTACGTTGTCCCTTTATTATGCAGCATATAACTCTTACTATAATCATTTTGAAAAGATGAAGGGCATAAAAGGAGTTGTAGCTTGGTACGCTCCATCAGACCTTTTAGATCTCTGGAGTAAGCAAGTTGATTCGCTTTTTGCCCAGTTTGCAGTTACAACCACAATGAAAGGTACCCCTAAAACAAAATTTGAAGAATATAAGCTATATTCACCTATAAATTATATATCTGAAAGAATGGTTCCAACATTGTTAGCACATGGGGAAAAAGACGCTACCGTCCCGGTAACAACTTCTATAAAGTTAAACCAGAAGATAAAAGAATGTGGTGTTCCTTCTGCATTGTTAATTCATCCGAAAGGGAAGCATTCTTTCGAATTGGAATTAAAAGATGTTTTAACCCAGAAGTTTGTTGAAAAAACGGTGAGTTTTATTAAAAAAGTATGTCAAAATACGGAGACTGTTGATACATTAGATAGAAGAGCTGTATAGAAATAAAGATCAACGAAAATGGGGAGATGAACCTATGTTACAAGAGGATTTTAAAATAGATTTTCGTTATGCAAAACAAAATATAGAATTTACTCAAGCTTTCATAAATAAAGGCAAAAATTATAGAGAATCATTAATAAAATTTAATTCCTTATACAAATTTAATAAAAAAGGTACAGAAGCTAATGAAATTTATCTTTTTGAGCCTCGAGGGAAAGCTTTGGGTGTTGCTTTGATACTTCATGGGTTGGGAACCAAAAACATTACATATATCTTAAAAATGGGACGATATTTTTCCAAATTAGGTATAAGGGCTGTAGTACCAATATTACCGGACAATTACACCAGAACATCTAACGGATCTATGAGTGGTAAAAATTATTTTTCTGCTGATATTTATACAACCTTAAACACCTGGGAACATGCGGTTGTTGATATATTAAGTATCATAGATTTTTTGAAAGCAAACGAACTTTGGCATGAGCGAAACTTCATGATAGGATACTGTCTTGGGGGCATGGTATCTGTTATCGTTAATGCTTTAAATCCTGAAATAAAGCACAATTTCATTATAGCCAGTGGTGGAAACATGGCTGAACTTATATGGGAATCACCTACCTTGGAATTTACAAGAAGGGAACTACTTAAAAAGAAGGATCAGATAGCTTATTTAAGCGATAGAGAAAGACTAAAAAAGACCTTTCAAAATGATTTAAAGAGGATAGGAGAGTTTAAGAACATTCAAGAGTTTTTAAATTCAAACATACATCCGTTGATGAAGGTCGATCCTGCAGCTTATGCCAAATTTTTAGATAGAGAAAAGGTAACATTCTTAGAAGCAGCTTTTGATAAAACCTTACCTAAAAACACAAGAAGGGTTCTATGGGAAAACTTAGGAAGACCTAGAAAGATGACGGTCCCCATCGATCATATTACTTGGCTACCTTTTCAAAGGCTGATATCTAATATTATTATAAACGAAATGAGGTTCGAAGATATCAAATACCGCTTTGCTAATCTAGGATATTTAGCTATTTTTTTCAAAGTGAATTAATATTCCTTCAACAATTTCAACCTACCAAATTCCTTTTCATTTATAGATTCTAAAAATAAAGGCGCCGAAATTAAGCGCCATTATTTTTTGGTTCCTACTGTTTCTAAATTTTACTTAGTTTACAGTTTCTTCAGACTTTTCAGTATTTTTAATTTCTTCAGAATAAAGATGGCATTTCACTTCTCTCCCATCTTTAAAAACATATGGAGGCTCCACATCTTTACAAATTTTCATAGCAAATGGGCATCTTTCATAGAATTTACATCCTAATCTTGAAAATTCTTTGACTTCTAAGGAGGATAATTTTATATCTTCTTTCCATGTTCCTTCTGGATCCGGTTGAGGAACAGACTCTAGGAGTATTTGGGTGTAAGGATGGAGAGGAGAAAGCATGACTTTATCTATATCTCCAAATTCGACCACATCCCCTCTAAGCATTATGGCTATTCTGTCACTTATGTAGTAAGCGGTTGCAAGATCATGAGTTATGTATAAAACGGATACGTTATACTTTGTTTTCAACTCAGCAAACAAATTCACTATTGACATTCTCAAAGAGGCATCAACCATCGAAACAGGTTCATCGGCTATTAGAAGTGAAGGCCTTGTTACAAGAGCTCTGGCAACAGAAACTCTCTGCAACTGCCCACCAGATAATTCGTTGGGGTATCTTCCTTTAATTTCTTTTAGTGTCAGTCCTACCGAATTAAGAGATTCTTCTACGCCTTTTTGCTTTTCTTCTTTTGTTTTTGCTATTTCATAATTTTCAGCCATTTCAAATAGATACGAATCTACTTTTTTTAGCGGATTAAATGTTTCAAAAGGATTTTGAAAGATGGGTTGTACTTCTTTCATATATTCCAAAAGTTCTTTTCTTTTTTTTATATGTGTAACGTTCCTTCCTTTGTATATAACTTCTCCAGAAGTGGGAGTCTCAAGCCCCAGGATCATTCTAGCTACAGTCGTTTTTCCACTCCCTGTCTCTCCAGCAAAAGTTAGGATTTCAGGTTTTTCAGCATCTAAATCAAAATTTACCTTATTTACAGCTTTTAATTTACTTCCAAAGAATCTTCCACCTAAATGGAATACTTTCTCCAAATCTTTAACCTCGAGTAGTTTGTTGGACAACGTTCTCACCTTCCTCTACTTCATCAGAGAATAAGAAACAAGCAACATAATGTCCTTTTTCAGCTTCTATTAGTTTAGGTATGTGTTTTTTACAAATATCCTTGGCATAAGGACATCTTGGATGGAACCTGCATCCTTCGGGTGGATTCGCCAAAGAAGGAGGATTACCTGGTGCACTTGCCCTTTGCCTTCTATCTCCTATCTTTGGAAGAGAGTTTATCAGAAAGTTAGAGTAGGGATGACTTGGATTTGTAAACAATTTCTCTTTTTTGGAAATTTCAACTATCTTTCCAGCGTACATTACAGCAACCCTATCGACAACGTTAGCGTGCACCGCCATATCATGTGTAACCATTACCATTGTATTTCTATGCTCCCTATGAAGCTGTTTAAGCATCTGTATAACTCCCCTTTGAACTACGACATCCAAAGCGGTTGTAGGTTCATCAGCGAATATAACTTTCGGTTCTAGTATAGTTGCAAGTGCGATAGTTGTTCGTTGTCTCATACCTCCTGAAAGTTGGTGGGGATACGAATCTAAAACCTCCAAAGGCAGTCCTAAATATTTTAAATGCTCTTCCATAAGTTTTTCATACACTTCTTTATCAGCGTTTTTTTTATGTGTTTTTATAACATCTTCAAAGGTTTTTCGTATTTTTCTCACAGGGTTGAACGTGCTCATAGAACCTTGAGGAATATACGATATGTCTTCCCAACGTACCTTTCTTAGTCTATTTTCATCTAAGGTCAATAGATTGAAATTCTTACTATCATATGAGTAGTTTACTTCTCCTTTTAGTACTTTCAAAGGAGGTTTGACCATAGATAAAAGAACTTTTAGCAAGGTGCTTTTTCCACATCCTGATTCACCGGCTAAACCCAAGATCTCATTTTCTTCAACTGAAAAGGTCAGATTGTCTACTGCTTTTACATCCCTTTTCACGCCAAATACATGGGTAATATAATAAGCAGATAGGTCTTTTATTTCAAGTAAAGACATCTATATTAACCTCCCATTTTTATTCTTTGCAATCTGGTTCGTGGATCCAGAAATTCACTTATACTCACCGAAAGCATGTATAATGCGACAAAAAATATAATAGATAAAATTATTGGTGTTAACATCCACCACCATATTCCTCTAAAAATGGCTTGATATTGCATTGCCCAATGGATAGTTGTGCCTATAGTAGGCGTTTCTAGACTAGTCAATCCAAGAACCGACAAAGTTATCTCCATTCCTAAAGCCCAAAGAATTGTATTAATAAAGTTCGCTATCACCCAAGGTATTACAAAAGGAAGATGTTCTTTGAACACTACTTTCCACATGTTCATTCCTGAAAATACAGAAGTGTATGTGAACTCTCTTTCTCTTAAACTTAGAACTTGGGCTCTCACTTGTTTTCCACCCCACGGCCAGGAGAATATTGAAAGTATCGCTCCCATAACAAAGATAGTCATTTTTTCTCTTAGAGAAAAAGAAAGGAATACGAGTATTGGTAAAGAAGGCAAAACTATGAAACTGTCGTTTATGGACATTAGAACTCGATCCAAAACACCTCCTCTGTAACCCGCTATTAGTCCGACTATGGTGCCTATTATAGTTGAAATACATGCCGCTGTTAACCCTAAAATGAATGAATTTTTTAAGGCGTGTGTGGTATTCCAGAATATATCTTGCCCCATCGAATTTGTTCCTAAAAGATGTTGGAAACTAGGTGGCTTATCTTTTGGTACAACATTCCATGACCTAGGATCGTATGGTGAAAATGCCGATAAAATAGCTAAGAAAACCAAGATACATATTACAGTGAATCCAAACAGAAATTTTTTATCTCTTTTCAGAAGATCTTTCAGTATCACAAACATATAATCACCTCATCTATACCTTATTCTTGGATCAAATAATGGGTATATTAAATCTATTATCAACGATGCAGTTGCTATGGCTATTATGGAGAGAACGGATATCCCCATCATTAAATTGAAATCGCCGTTTGTGATGGATTTTTGTAACAAGGAGCCGACTCCAGGGTAAGAAAAGGCAACTTCAGTTATAATAGCCCCGTTGAATATTCCGCCTATTTGAAGAGCTAAAGCAGTAATCTGTGGTAATATACCATTTCTCATAACATAACTGTATAACAACTTGTTTTTAGGTAAGCCGGCGAATTCTGCGTAAGTGACAAAGTCTTCTGCAACTATGTTGGATGTCAGTGATCTCATACTTAAGAACCACTAACCTATGCCTACTAGAATCAAAGAAATTGCAGGTAAAATACTATGTCTTAAGACATCCAAAAGGAATGACCAGCTAAAAGTTGGTTGAAGCCCTACACTGTATCCTCCCATCATGGGAAATATTGGAAAGATATAAACAAACAGAATAACTAAAATTAAAGCCATAACGTAGTATGGAATTGGATATATGGACATTGCAACTACAGCCAACACATTGGACCATTTTTTTTCTTTAAAATATCCAGCTAATCCTCCTAAAATATTTCCTATAATCCAGGAAATGATTAGAGAGAAAAAAAGCAAGAAAAAGGTCCATGGTAGAGAGTTGGCAATAATCTCCGTAACAGGTGTGGGAAACATAGATAAGGAAGGACCAAAGTCAAAAGTAAAGAGATGTTTCCAAAAAGCAAAGTACTGTTCAACTAAGCCCCCTTCTAATCCATATAATTCTTTTAGAGTATTTTGCAAACTTGCAACTGCCTCAGGTTCCATATAAGCTCCACCATAAGAGGTTAATCTGTTTATAGCAGACTGTACTGGATCTATAGGAGTTAATCTAGGAATAATAAAAGTTATAGTTATCCCTATAAATATTACTAATAAATATTGAATTAATCGAGGAATAATGTATGTTTTTAAAACTTTCAAAATTAAGTTCCTCCTTTTTTGAAAAATTTAAACCAAAGCCCGCCCCATTGAGCGGGCTTTGGTTTCATACAAGATTGTTTATTTTCTTCCAGTTGGCTCAAGTCTTGGCAACATGAACTTAAACTCTGCCCACCAAGAAACGTTTGCCATATAAGGATTGTTTGCATTTGGATAGTTTGTCCAATAATAGTTATCATTGGCATTGAATTTTTTGTTTATTACCATTGGAATCACAGGCATTTCTTCAACGGCTACTTTGTAGAATTCTTTTGTCAATTCCACAACTTTCGGGTCTGCAAAGTAAGAAGCACCCATATCATCAATTATTTGATCTACTTTATCTGGAACCTTCCATCTATAATTATTTGGAGTTGTAACTGCGGTTCCTAAAGGAGTGTAGAAATCAGATTTAAAACCATTGATGAACGTCCAAATATCTGGAATACCTGAGGATGCTAACATCCCACCCCAGAAAGAGCCAACATCGTAATCTCCGAGAGCTTGTCTTGTCCATAATGGGCCTGCTTCTAAGGTTTCAACATTAACTTGAACACCAAACTTTCTCCATTGATCAGCTACTGCAAATGCTAATCTTGTAGCATCTATTTCAAAATCTGCCGGTGCAATTATGCTGATCTTCCATGGAGTACCATCTGGTAGCAACCATCTTCCATTTCTGTCTTTTGAAAATCCATTGTCTAAAAGTAATTTTTCTGCCTCTTGAGGATCATATTTCCACCAACCTATTCCCCAGACCGCTTCGGGATCTTCCACTTCAATATTGTAAGATTCTTCAGCCCATTCTGCTATTCTGTAGGCAACGTTTGTATCGTAAGGTTTATATCCATCATCCAGTGTGAAGTTTTCGAGCCATGGTTCTAGAGGTTCATAATAAATCTCAGTGAAATACTGAGTTGGACACGAGTGAAGAGCGGTTACTCTCTCTATTCCAGCATATCCCGAAATAACAACATCCTCAATGTTTATTGCCAAGGTTAATGCCCATCTGACATCTTTGTTATCTAAAGGATATCTAGCGTTGTTAAGGAACATTCCTCTTGAGTTAACATCATCCATCCACGCCCAAGGAAAATCTTCGTACCATACGACGGAATACTCGTTTCTAGCCCTTAAGACTTCGAAAGCTTCTGGAGTTAAATCGAAAATCATGTCCAGTTCATGGCGGGCTTGAGCCGCAACTTTTCTGTCATCCGTACCGTAGTAAATAAAGAGAACATAGTTAGGCTTTGGTTCTCCATACAGTTGACCAACGCTTGTTCTTTGCCAATCCTCGCGTTTTTTGAATAAGAACCAATACCCTTGAGGATCGTAGCTATCAAGTACATACGGGCCTATTGAAACAGGAGGGTTGAAGGTGAAAGTTAATGGATTATCTACTTTCTCCCATATGTGTTTTGGCTGAATAAAAAGAGCTCCATAAACTAAAGAAGTAAAAATGTTGTGAGCTTTTGGATTGGGGGAATTAAGTTCTATAACTACAGTGTAATCATCCGTTTTGTAAATGTCTTTTACGTACATTTGAATTTGTGCACTTGAATTCATACCTGGATGGCTTGCAATGTTTTTTACAGTAAATACTACATCGTCAGCGGTGAAAGGAACACCATCACTCCAATAAAGTCCTTGTCTGAGTTTAATGGTTATTTGTGTAAAATCGTCGTTGTAAATAGGTTCTTGGGCAGCTAAGGCGTTTATCCATTCACCTGTTTGTGGATCAACATACCATAGAGCATCCATCAATACCTGTTGAGGGCCATGACCAGCGAGAGATCCTGGTATCCATAAGTTGAAGTTTCCAGGGTTACCAACACGTCCATGTAGGTTATCCACGATGAGTGTTTCATTTCTTGGAATTGTTGGTAAGACCTGGGAAAATACCATGCCAACCAACAGAACAAACAACGTTACTAGCCATACTTTCTTTTTCATGCTAACTTACCTCCTTTTTTGATTTCACCAGTTTTTCACTACGAAAAAACTTCCGCTTTTGAATACTTTTAAAGTATAAAAATGGAGTAAAAAAGGAATCAAAGATGGGAAAATGCTGGTTTCTTCAACTTAAGGAAAACCTTATTTGCCATGTTGTAATTGTTCATAATTTTACTCATAAAAGCCATGGTGGAACCTTTTGCTATGCTTTCTAAACCATCATTATCGATATAGATTTTTATCTTTCTTCTTTCATTATCTATAATTTTTTCTTTTGTTTTAATAACCATAGATTCTAATGAAAAGTCCGGAAGTATCTCTGTATGTCCTCCGAATATAAAAATTTCAGGATCTAAAAAATTAATGATTATCGAAGCTGCTTTTGAGTATATATCAATGTAATCTTTCAAGATATGAGATTTTTTTTCATCTTTGATATACTGTTGGAATTTTAAAATATCCATATAATCTTTTTCGTTCTGTTTCCAAATTGGAATAATTACAGGTGCTTCCCCCGCAAAACTATGAGCCCCTTTATAAATCTCACCGTTAATTATTATTCCGTTCCCTTGAATTGCATTAATACTTTTTCTATTAACATAAAAACTTAAAAACATGAAATTTATAAATCTATAAATACCATTATTCTTATAATAGTGATAGATAGCTCCTGCATTTGCGTCATTTTCTAAATGAACTGGAATGTTTATTCGTTCCTCCAATATATTCTTCAAATACATATCTTTTATAGGGAAAATACCAGAAGATAAGATCAACCCTTTTTCATCATCAACCGGTTCCGGGAAAGATATTGCTATGAAGAGAACCTGCTCTAAAAAATCCGAAAAAATTTCTATGCAATTAATCAAATCATCTACTATTGTTTTTTCATTCACTTCTTTGAAAATTGTTTCTTTTCTAATTACGTTAAAATTCAGATCCATCAATAAAACAAGAAAAAAATTTTCTGTAACTGCGATTCCTATATTGTATGCAAAAGAGTAATTGATTTGTAATTGTAAAGTCTTTCTGCCACGATTGGTATTTTTTATCTTGTTGTCAGAATAATAAACTAAACCTATACTTCTTAAGTTTTTTAAATTTCTAGATACGTTTGATCTATCTATTCCTAGATTATTACTAATTTCTAACATAGTTGTTTTTTTCTTTAGCCATATTTCACGTAATATTTTCAATTGAGTTTCGTTTTTTAAAATCAATCAAATCACCTTTTTTAAACCTTAATATAAATGACAAAATAATTATTTGCACGATGCACACAAAAACATTATACCAACAATTATTTATCAAAGCAATCTTAATAGCAACCGATTATTTACGATCTCAGTCAACTATTAATCTTTATAGTCAATTATGAGCATAAATCTTAAAAATTGAAACTTGTACTTAATTTAAAAAATAAAAAAAATTAATGGTAAAATATTGTAATAAGAAATAGGAAATAGAGACCTAAAAAGGGGGAAAGTGAATTTTGTTTAAACTCAGTCGAAGTGGTAAGTTTAAATTTTTAAGTACCAAACACAACAAGCAGATATTTGTTACTCCATTGATAACAGATTCACATTTACATATATTGGGATTGGGAGAAAAGCTTTCTCAACCAACTTTGGAGAAAAAGAAAATATCTGAAATTAAGGGTATTATAGAAGAAATTGTCATTAAAAGATCGAATAAAATTGTTTTAAGAGGTTGGACTGAAGAGTTTGCAAATCCCGATAAAGATTTTTTGGATTCAATAAATAGAGAAATCCCCATCATGCTGGTTAGAAGATGCGGACATTTTGCGGTTGTGAATTCAAAGGTTTTTGAGAGTATTAATTTTTCAGATTCAATTAATTACGTGGATTTTGAAGAAGGAAAAATCAAAGAAAGTGCAATCGATAAATTTTATGAAACCTTTGGCCCTTTCACAGACGTAAAAAATAATTACGAAACCTCAAAGAAGTATCTAAAAAATAAAGGTTATGGTTTTGTCCATTCAGATGATTTACATGGTATTTCTAAAGATAACTTGCCGTTTGTACATGATAATGAGTTTTTTGTATATGAAAAAGTTGCCGTTAAGGATTATAGTGAGCTTTCAAAATATTATGAACTAGGATACTTTAACGAATTTAAATGTGTTAAAATATACTTGGATGGTTCCCTAGGAGCACGAACAGCTTTATTGCTTAATAAGTACAACGATTCCAATACGTACGGGGAAAAATTATGGGAAGATACTGAGTTGACTGAGGTCGTTGAATTTTGTGAAAACAATGGGCTTCATTTAGCTGCTCATGCTATAGGAGACGGGGCTATAGAACAAATTTTACGAGTTTTTGAAAAGGTCAATCCTAAATTAAGACATAGAATAATTCATGCTATAGTTCTTAGATCTAATCAAATAGAAAGGATTAAAAAACATAACCTTATTGTAGACATACAACCTCAATTCATGGAATCCGATAAGGTTTTTATTGAAGATAGATTAGGTGAAAGGGTAAATGATGCCTTTAGATTTTATGATTTATACAGATCACAAGTGTCTCTTTTTATTTCATCAGATGCTCCAGTTGAAGAACCAGATTGGTTGAGAGATATTAAAAGATTGAAAGAAATAGGGATCCCTTATAATTACTCTTTGTATCAGCTTACCTATGGTCCAGAAATTATAGATAACATTGATAGGCAAGAAAGTATGGAAAGTAACGCTTTAATATTTCAAGATGATCCTTTTGTTGAAATATCTCAACCAAAGATCTATCAAACTGAAAATTAGGTTTTGATTTTAAAAAGGTGCGAGCACTAGAGTTTCTAACGACAGTAATAATTATATTTCGTGAGGAGGTAGTGTAATGGAGAAATTAGTTTTAGAGGATTTTACAAAGTACAAGTTTATATCTAACACAAAATTTTCACCGAACGGTAAAAACTTAGCTTTTGTTGTATCTGAAATGGATGTAGATGAGAACAAGTATCTTTCAAACATATGGCTTTACAATGTTGATAATAAAACGATCAACAAACTTACCGCTTTCAATCAAGAAAGCTCTTATGTTTGGTTGGACGATGAGAATATCATCTTCTCAACGGTGAGAGAGGAAAAGGATAAAAAGAGGAAGGAAAAAGGAGAACCTTTTACAATTTATTATATAATAAACATCAAAGGTGGAGAAGCTCAAAAATATTTCGAACTCCCATTCTTTGCATCAGATATCGAACCCATATCTAAAGATAAGTTTGTTGTAACTGGTATTTATGACCCGAAATATAAAAATTTGGAGAACCTTTCAAAGGAAGAAAAAGAAAAAGAACTGGATAAGCTCAAAGAAGAAAAAGACTACGAAGTTTTAGATGAAATACCTTTCTGGTCGAACGGAAGAGGATTTACCAATAAGAAAAGAAATAGATTATACATTTATACGTTAGAAGATAAGAAAGTTACCCCTATAACAGACGAATTGACGAACGTTGAAGGTTTTAAATTGAATAAAGAAAAAGATTTAATGCTTTTTATTTCCAACCCTTTTAAAGATAAAATGGAAATAAGATCCGATCTTTATTTATATGACTTAAAGAAAGAAAGTTTAGAGAAATTAACACATGAAGACCCTTTCAATTACGTATATGCAGACTTTCTAAAAGAGAAAATAATCTTCTTAGGTTCCAACATGAAAGAGTACGGAATCAATGAAAATCCCAAATTTTATTTAATGGATTTACAAACAAAAGAAGTGAAACAAATTCAAACTGATTTTGATTTTAGTACTTGGAGTTCTGTAGGTTCTGATTGTAGATATGGTTCTAACAGTGAATTCAAAGTGGAAGACAATTACCTTTATTTTGAAACAACAGAGTATGGCAGTTCTTTCATAAATAGAATAGATGAGAGAGGTAAGAGAGAAAAATTAACCACACAAGGCGGATCCGTTGATGGTTTCGATGTATTTAAAGATCGTATTATCTTTGTAGGAATGAGAGATGTGAAACTTCAAGAACTATACGAATTAGAAGGCAATGAAGAGAAACAACTAACTACTTTCAACGAATGGGTAGTAAAAGAAAAAACTTTATCTAAGCCAGAAAGGATAACCTTCCTTGGTAAAGGTGAGATAGAAATAGAAGGATGGGTTATGAAACCTGTAAATTTTGAAGAGAACAAAAAATACCCTGCAATCTTAGATATTCATGGTGGTCCAAAAACCGTTTATGGTGGAGATGTTTTTTTCCATGAAATGCAGTATTGGGCAAACGAAGGTTATGTTGTTATGTTTTGTAATCCTCGAGGAAGCGATGGGCGAGGGGATGAGTTTGCCGATATCAGAGGAAAGTATGGAACAATAGATTATGAAGACATAATGAACTTTGTTGATAAAGTATTGGAAAAGTTCTCTTTCATAGATGGAAGTAGGATAGGGGTAACAGGTGGTTCTTACGGTGGTTACATGACCAACTGGATAATTGGACATACTGATAGGTTCAAGGCTGCCGCTTCTCAAAGAAGTATAGCAAATTGGATTGCTAAATTCGGCACTACAGATATCGGTTACTACTTTGTTGAAGATCAACAAGCAGCTACACCATGGAGTGATTATGAAAAGTTATGGTTCCACTCACCTATGAAATACGCAGATAACGTTAAAACTCCAACTCTGTTTATACATTCGGAAGAGGATTACCGCTGTTGGTTAGCTGAAGGATTGCAGATGTTCACTTCACTCAAATACAATGGTGTCGAATCAAAACTGGTTATGTTCAGAGGAGAAAATCATGAATTGAGCAGAAGTGGGAAACCAAAACATAGAATAAGAAGATTAAAAGAAATTACCACGTGGTTTGACAGTTATTTGAAATAGTTAAATGTATGTAGCTAACTTTTCGCATTATAAGGAGAGAAAACATGAGAGCAAAAACCAAACGTTTGGTAACTATATCGTTGTTATCTGGTATTTCTTTTGTTCTAGGATTTACTCCATTGGGATTTATCCCTATTCCTCCAGCGAATGCAACAACTATGCATATTCCAGTTATAATTGGGGCAATATTGGAGGGACCTGTTGCAGGAATGGTTATTGGTTTGATATTTGGTGTATCTAGTATAATTCAGGCACTTTTAAGACCAAATATATTGTCTTTTGCTTTTGTTAATCCTTTAGTTTCTGTATTACCAAGAATATTGATTGGTTTTGTTTCATATTATTCATACAGGTTAGTATTTGAACTTTTCTCGCGTAATAAAGAAAAAGTTTCAAAGTGGAGAGATAGCGTATCTATTGGTGTAAGTGCTGCTTTAGGAACTTTGACTAACACAGCAGGTGTTTTAGGTATGATGTATCTTTTATTTGCCGACAGGATAGCTACCGCTATGGGAGTAGCGAGGGAAGCAGTAGGTGGGGTAGTGTTGGCTATAGGCCTAACAAACGGTATTCCAGAGATCATAATAGCGGTTTTAATAACTGTTGGAGTAATCAGAGCGGTAAAAAAAGCAGGCTATTGATTATCTCATCATTTGGGTGGGATTCGGGGGAAGGGCGCTATAGCAACTTTTTTAATTTCTAAAATTAGCAAAAATTACAAATTAAAAGGAGGAGTCAAGTATTATGAAGAAATACTCAGCTACCCACGAATACGTGACAATAGAAGGGAATATTGCAACTGTTGGGATTTCCGCGAAGGCTGCTGAAGAATTGGGTGATGTAACCTACGTTGAATTACCGGAAGTCGGGAAAAAAGTAAAAAAAGGTGAAGTCCTGTGCACCATAGAATCCGTGAAGTCAGCTGAAGATATATATGTACCTTTAAGTGGAAAAATTGTTGAAGTTAACAGCGATCTTGAAGATCAGCCGGAAATAATAAACGAAGACGCCGAAAATAAAGGATGGATTGTAAAAATTGAAATTTCTGATCAATCAGAGATAGAAGATCTTTTGGATGAAGAGCCTCCAATGTAAACAAGTATAATTCAAAATTAAAGGCCTCTATTTAATTGGGGCCTTTTTTCTTTTTTTAACTTGAAGAAGCCAGACATAAAGTAAAAAGATCAAACTCCATAAAAATAGCGGGATAAATAAAGAACTAAATTCAATCGGTTCATAAAAGGTAAAAAGATTTACGAAATTTTTTATTGATAATGCAAAAAAAGTTGAAAAAGAATGAACAAAATTGAAAGGCAATAATATTGAAAGAACGCTACATAAGATTAGTAATGAAATAGCAGGGGTTAGAATAGGCGTTATGAAAAGTCCAATCAAAGAAATTTCTCCAAAGTGTATTAGAGCTATAGGAAATATACCGACATATGCAGCTATGGGGACAGACAAAGCTTTAAAATATTGATATTCTACATGATTCATTGTAAATAAAATCATAAAAGTCGCAGCATAACTCATTTGGAAGCTAACGTTCATAAGATTATTGGGAATTAACAAAAGATTGAGATATCCTATTAATCCTAAGATGTTGAAAGAGCTAACAGGGACGTCGAAAAGTCTGAATAAGTTCAAGGTAACTAAAAGCAATACAGCCCGTACAGAACTTGGGGTGAATCCGGTAAAAACCAAATAAAAAGTGATGATAGTGGAGTATAAGATGAGTCTTAGATTCCTTTTCAAGATAAAAAAGTTCAGAAAGAAGCTGATCATCGAGTAAATTATGTAAACGTGCATACCCGAAACGGCAAATAGATGCAGAGTTCCTGTTTTTTGAAATACCTCTTTATCCCGTATATTACCCATAAAAGAGCTCGTCAGTATATCAAGTGCCTCATTATTTTGAATGTTTTCAGACAATCTATTAGTTGCAAGATCTTTTATCTTCATAATCGAATTGTTGTTGGCAGGAGCCACATATTCAGCTCTAAGAAAATCGTTTTCAATTGTCCCGTATATGTAGACGTTTTTGCCGGTGGTGATGGGAACGGTGCTGAATTCACCATAGTAAAATTTATAATAATTCCTATAATTCTGCCATTGATTTTCATAATAGATTTTTTTTGAAAATACTGTATAATAATTTCCTCTTTTGTCTATAATTTTTCCTAAAATACCTACTTCTGAATTTAGATTGATGGGAATGTATAACAAGGCAGGAAACAATAAAATAGCGATTAAAAAGACTTTTAATTTATCTTCCTCCAAGAGTTTTAAAAGAAAAAGAAACAAAATATAACCTATTAATACAGCGGCTTTATTCAAGTAGGAAAGTACTAATAACAAAGAAAAGGCAATAAATAATTCAATAAAAAAGGGAAAGTTAACCTCAGTTTTCTTTTCTATACTTTTACCCCCCAGTAGATAGAAATCAGAAGTGAGATTATCAATCAGGAATATAATAAAATTAATTCAAAAAACAAAAGGATCGTAAAACACGATCCTTCATTCTGGTGCCGGGGGCGGGACTTGAACCCGCACGAGTGTAAATACTCATATGGCCCTCAACCATACGTGTCTACCAATTCCACCACCCCGGCAAAAAGTTGCTTATGTTAATATATCAAAATTATTATACACTACGTTATAGGCTTTGTCAAGAGACCGAGGTCATATCATATACCTCTCCATTTTTTATGACAGTTTGAGTGTGGTTTACTCCGAAGTGGTATATTAAGTATTCTATATTGGGAACATCGAAAATCGCCATATCAGCTTTTTTAGCTACTTCCAAACTACCAATTTTATCTTCTAATTTCAGTGCACAAGCCGCATTAATAGTAACCGATGTAATTATTTCCCTTGGATTCATATGTAATTTTAGTGCCCCAAACGTCATAACCAATTGTAAATTTTCTGTAGGCGAACTTCCTGGGTTATAATCGGTCGACAATGCAATTGGTATACCAAGTTCAATCATCTTTCTGGCCTTTGCATACTTCTCACTTTGCAAAAAGAAGGTTGTTGTGGGAAGAAGTGTGGCTATTACATTGTTCTGGGCCATTTTTTTCAAGCCTTCATCACTTGCACCTACCAAATGATCAGCCGAAACACAACCTAACTCAGCAGCTAATTCGGCACCTCCTAAAGGTTCTATTTCGTCTGCATGAATTTTGAGAAATAGACCGCGTTCTTTTGCAGCAGATAGTATTTTTCTGGATTGATCAACTGAGAAAACTCCTTTTTCACAGAATACATCACAAAATTTAGCTAGATTTTTTTCCGAAACATATGGAATCATTTCTGTTATGAGTATATCTACGAATTTATCGACGTCGTCTTCGTACTTTTTAGGTACAGCATGGGCTCCCAGAAAAGTTGGGACCAAATCTACGGGATGAATTCTATTGAGTTCTTTTATAACCTCAAGCTGTTTCAACTCGGTGTTAAAATCATCAAGCCCGTAACCGTTTTTTGCTTCAACGGTTGTTACTCCATAAGACAACATTCTATTTAAACTCTTTTCTGCCTTTTTAAGTAATTCTTCAAAAGAGGCCTTTTTAGTTGATTCGACGGTGTCGTATATTCCTCCCCCAGAATTTAAAATATCTAAGTAACTTTTACCTTCTAACTTCTTAAATAATTCGTATTCCCTTGAGCCTCCATGAACCAAATGAGTGTGAGAGTCTATTAAACCGGGTGTTACAGTTTTCCCTTGGGCGTTTATAATTTTTGCATCTTGAGCTATTTCTATGTCTTTTGGCAACTCTCCATTTCCAACATAGATTATCTTATCTTTAGAAGCAGCAATGATTCCATTTTTAATTAAGCCAATTTCTGACATTTCCTCTTTCTTTCTTGGTCTATTAGGCCCTCTCATGGTTATTAAATTTGAAATGTTTTTTATCACTAAAGTAGCTTTTTCATCCATATCAATCACCATAAATTTTATTTTCTAAAACTCTGTCATAGCTGAAATCTTCTAATTTTAAAAAGTAATCAGCGGTATCAACAAGGGCATTTAACGGTACTAACCCAACTATTTCACTTCCAACAACGCTCACTCCATACCTGTTCGCTTCGTTTTCTATCACTTGAAATACTCTATACAAAGGTGTTTTTGTGTAATCAACCATATTCATGGAAACTTGGACTATATTCCTTTCTTTCAATTCAAAACCCAACGCTTTACAGTATTTAAATCCTCCACTTTTTCCTCTAACCGCTTTGGCTATCTTTTTTGCAATGTCTAAATTGTTGGTATTCAGGTTCACGTTGAAAGCTATCAAAGGCATTCTTGCCCCCACAGCGGTAACTCCTGCACTTTCATGCGGTTGATCTGGGCCAAAATCTGGCTTGAACTCTTCTTGTTTTAATTTCTCAAACATCCCTTCGAACTCACCTTTTCTTATAACGGCTAAATCTTCTCTTTCGGGTCGGCTAGCTGATTTTTCATACAATATTACGGGGATATTCAACTCTTCTCCTATTCTTTTTGCCAATTTTTTAGAGTATTCTACACACTCTTGCATAGTTATGTTTTTTATTGGAATGAGTGGGATAACGTCTGTAGCTCCCATTCTTGGATGTTCACCTTTATGAGTTCTCAAATCTATCAACTCAGCCGCTTTTTTACAGGCGTTAAAAGCTGCTTCTATTACCATATCAGGTTCTCCCACAAAAGTAACTACGCTTCTGTTATGATCTTTATCCATAGAGTAATCTAATAATTTTACTCCTTCTTGTTTTCTTACTTCATCTACAATCCGTTCTAACTTTTCTTTATCTCTTCCTTCACTGAAATTAGGAACACATTCAACGATTTTGTTCAAAACATCTACCTCCTAACCCTCATAGTATTTGTCAACCAAATCTTTTATCATATTTTTATCAGCAATGTATGGCAAAGTTATGTGGTCCGTGTTTTTGTTTTCTTTGTTATACTCTATTGATGTTTCTATAGAAGCTTCATTTCTAGCCCATGATCGTCTGGCAACCCCAACCATAACATCCCATGGAATTGCGTTCTTTATTATTTCATCCACCCTTTCACTTCCGTCAAGAACCAATCCAAAACCACCGTTAATGGCTTTACCGATACCAACTCCGCCTCCGTTGTGCAGTGTTACCAAACTCATTCCCCTTGCTATGTTTCCAGCAAAGTCATGGGTTGCCATATCTGCCATTATATTACTCCCATCTTTTATATTCGCCGTTTCTCTAAAAGGAGAGTCAGCTCCACCTGCATCGTGATGATCCCTTCCGAGCATTATGGGGCCAACTTCCCCTTTTCTAACCTTTTCATTGAATTTAAGAGCTATCTTCATTCTTCCCATAGCATCCTGGTAAAGGATCCGAGCTTGAGTACCTACAACGAGATTGTTTTTATCAGCATCTCTAATCCATATGTAATTGTCTCTATCTTGGCCCCTTCTATTGGGATCTATACATTCCATCGCTGCTTTATCCGTTTTCAATAGATCTTCCCGTTTTCCACTTAAACATACCCACCTGAAAGGTCCATAACCATAGTCGAATATTAATGGTCCCATTATGTCTTCCACATACGAGGGAAAGATGAATCCTTCGCTTTCATCCAAGCCATTTTTTGCTATTTCTTTCACGCCTGCATCAAAAACCGCCTTCATGAAACTATTCCCATAGTCAAAAAAGTAGGTTCCCCTTTCAACCATTGTTTTTATAAGCTCAAAATGTCTTCTCAATGAATTGTTGACTAATTCAACAAATTTCTCTTTATTTGTTTCTAAGAGGTGATTCTTCTCTTCATGAGTCAAGCCTTGAGGGCAGTACCCTCCCTCGTAGGCGGCGTGACAAGATGTCTGATCTGATAACAAATCTACTTTTATACCTTTCTTTGCAATGTATTCCAATAGATCTACAATATTACCATAATAACCGATGGAAATGGTTTTTTTTCTATTTAGATGATCGAAGGCTATTTCAAAAACTTCGTTCAAATCTTTGCTGTAAGTTTTTAGCCAACCTTGGTTGAGCCTTGTTTGAATTCTGGAATAATCTACTTCTGCAATTATCCCAACCCCTCTTGCGATTTCTATCGCTTTTGCCTGAGCACCGCTCATTCCACCTAAACCCGAACTAACAAACAAGCGTCCTCTTAGATCACTATCTTGGGGTATTCCTAATTTCAACCTTCCCGCGTTCAACAAGGTATTGTAAGTACCATGAACGATACCTTGAGGTCCTATGTACATCCACCCTCCAGCAGTCATTTGCCCGTAGTTGGCAACACCCATAGCTTGTGCCTTGATCCAATGTTCTTGATCATCAAACATCCCAACCATCAAGGCATTTGTTATTATCACCCGTGGACTATTTGGAGTTGATCTGAACAAACCTAGGGGATGTCCTGAAGCCACAACTAAGGTTTGTTCTCTTGTTAGTTCTTTTAAGTATTTTTTAATCAACCTGTACTGCATCCAATTTTGACAAACTTGACCGGTTTCACCATAGGTTACCAGTTCATAAGGGTACAAAGCGACATCGAAATCCAAGTTATTATCGATCATGACCTGAAATGCCTTTCCTTCAATACACTTACCCTTGTACATATCTATAGGTTTTGCCTTAATGTTGCCCTCAGGTCTATACCTGTATCCATAAATTCTACCTCGAGTAAGCAACTCTTGTAAAAATTCTGGTGCCAATTCTTCATGCAAACTTTCCGGCACGTACCTTAAAGCGTTTGCAAGGGCTAGTTCTACTTCTCTTTTTGATAAGTTCAAAGGTCTTTTAGGAGCCCTTCTTATACCTTCTAAGAATTTAGGCATAGGAGGAAGTTCATCATCCAACTTAATGGACATTGCGCTAGAAATATCAATATTGTTCACCATGATATTTTCTCCTTTCTTTAAAGTAATTTACCAATTTCTTTTTCCACTTCTTTAACGATTATGCAAGATTTTAAGATTTCTTCACTCTTATCTATCATTTCGTACATCGCTCTGTCTTCGTTTATCTTCGGTATTTTATCTCTAACTATATCATAAACTATCTTTGAACCTTTTCCTAAACCTTTGTTTCCTCGTAGGTCTATGGCTTGGCAAGCACAGAGCATTTCCATAGCTAATACTTTTTGGACGTTGTTTAGTATATTCTTCGCTTTTCTCGCTGCAATTGTACCCATAGAAACGTGATCTTCTTGGTTTGCAGAAGAAGGAATTGAATCAACACTTGCAGGATGGGCTAAGACTTTATTTTCTGAAACCAACGACGCGGCTGAATATTGAACAAGCATAAATCCAGAATTCAAGCCACTTTCTTCTATCAAAAAAGGAGGTAACCTGCTCAATTTAGGATTAACAAGCCTTTCTATTCGTCTTTCTGATATATTTGCAATTTCAGACAAAGCAATCGCCAAAAAGTCCATGCCCAATGCAATTGGTTGGCCGTGAAAATTCCCCGCGGATATTGCTTCTTCTTCTTTTGAAAATATCAAAGGATTATCGGTTGCTGCATTCATCTCTTTCACAATGACATCTTGCACATAATTTACCGCATCACGTGAAGCACCGTGAACCTGCGGGATACATCTCAAGGAATAGGCATCTTGAACCCGTAATACGCCTTGATGAGACACCATTTTACTACCTTCAAGTATTTTCCTTAAATTATTAGCGGACTCAATCTGCCCTTTATGAGGTCTTAGATTGTGTACCCTCTCATCAAAAGCCTCGATGACACCGTTCAATGCCTCAAAACTCAACGATGAAATTATATCTGCCGTTTTTAAAAGTTCTATGCTATCGTATATCGATAATGCACCTATAGCAGTCATAACTTGTGTTCCATTTATCAAAGCGAGGCCTTCCTTTGCAACAAGATTTATCGTATCTATTCCCGCCAACTTCATAGCTTCTTTTCCGCTTAACCGCTTGCCCTCGTAATAAGCCTCTCCTTCTCCCATCATCGGTAAAACCATATGGGCTAATGGAGCTAGATCACCGCTTGCTCCTAAAGACCCTTTTTCTGGTATTACCGGGTGAACCTTCTTGTTGATCATATTGATCAAAGTTTGAATGGTGGATAACCTTATTCCAGAAAAACCTTTGACCAAAGAATTCGCGCGAAGCAACATAATCGCCCTAACAGTTTCTATATCCAAAGGATCCCCGATTCCACATGCATGACTTCTGATCAGATTCTTTTGTAATTTCTCTGTTTTATCGTTCGAAATGAAAACATTGCAGAGTTCTCCAAAGCCAGTAGTCACACCATATATAATTTTTTCCTCTTCTGCAAACTTTTCTACAACTTTTCTAGAATTCTTAATATTCTCAAAAGCAGAGTTATCTATTACCACCTCGTAATAATGTCTAGCTACATTAATCACATCTTCCAAACTCAGATGTTCGCCGTCTATATAGACCTCTTTCAAGTATAAGACCTCACTTTCGATCGAACAAAAATTTTACATCTTCTAACAAAATTATAACATCATGAAAAAAATTTCTCACTTCTAAATAGAGCCGATTAATGGTGATTAAAAACAATCTAAGTCGATTAAACAAGAAAATCTAAAGAAATCTTACAAAACAATTTTTTACAAAATTCAAGAAAAACTAAGAAAAAGCTTCCTAATCGCAAATAATTGCTCGTAATTGCTTCTAATATTAGTTGATTGGATAAATTAATGGTTGACAAAAAAAGTTAACTCACATATAATTATTCTGAACAAAATTTGAATTTATTTAGACATTTCCTTCTTCTAAAACTTTAAAAATCTAATTTGGTGCCATATACCAAAAGATATTGGTTAGATGAAAAAGCTGTTTGATTGTAAGATTTAATAAACTTCCTTTGGTTTCTAATTCAAAGACAATGAATGTTTTGATTTTTAAAAAATAAATTATAAAGAACAAAAATGGGTTATTGTTAATTCGAATATTAATTGATTGGATAAACTTACCAGTGATTGCTTGTGCTCTTTCACTTAAATTTCTTAATAGAGGACTCTATGATTTTTTGTTTGAAATATGAAGTATAAAGTATAAGAGGATTGAAAGGGCTAAATTGGGTATTAAATAATAGACTTTTTTACTACTTTGGGAAGAAAAACCAAAGTAGAGGAAGAAAATTCGTTAGGAGGTGTGAAAGTATGAAAAAGAGTTTATTGGTGATTTTTGTTTCTGTGTTACTTGTTGTTTCGGGATTTTCACAAGTAGCGGGTATTCCAAGAGAAGAAACACTCATTGCTAACATTTTAACTGGAAGAGTAGGTTCCCCTGGTAATTTCAATATATTTACCAGTAGCTGGAGAACCCCTGACCAAGGGATTCATCAATTGATGCTGGAACCATTATGGACGATGGAACCCACCAGAGGAGAAGTTATTAATTCTCTTGCAGCGGAAGGCCCGATTTACAACGAAGACTTCACACAGATGACCGTTAAGTTGAGGAAAGGATGCTATTGGAGTGATGGTGTTGAAATTACTGCCGATGATATTGTATATGATATTGAACTAACTTTGAAACACCCTGGGATGGCTTACCATGATCAGTTCAATATGTACATTGATGACGTATACAAAACAGATGATTACACCGTAGTATTTGAATTGAAAGAACCTAACGCACGATTTCACGCTAATTTTGTAGACAGATGGGGAGGATGGAGACCTTTCCCAAAACATATTTTTGAAAAAGTAGAAGATCCCTTATCCTTTAATTACAACCCTCCGATAAGTAGTGGTCCATATGTTCTAAAAGATTATGATCGTGCTGGTTATTGGACACTTTGGGAAAAAAGGGAAGACTGGGAAAGGACGCCAACTGGAATGTTGTTTGGTGAACCAAAACCAAAATACGTACTCTTCTATTTCTATGGAGAAGCTACAAACCAAGTAATTGCACAAGCTAACCATAACTTAGACATGACGGATTTATCAATGGAAGCATTCAGAGCCCTCATTCAAAGGAATCCATACTCAAGGGGATACAGAATAGAATACCCATGGGTGGTCAACACAGATCCTTGTATGACAGGTGTTATATTCAATACCGAAGTATATCCATACAACCTTAAAGATGTAAGGTGGGCATTAACTCTTGCAATAGATATAGTGGATTACATAGGGATAGCGTTTGATGGTGCTGCGCCTATGGGTGCACTTCACATCCCACCAATGCCTTATTACCAAGAGATTTATTATGAACCGATGGAAGAATGGTTAAAAGATTTCACCTTAGACATAGAAGTTAATGGAGAACCATTCAAACCGTATGATCCAGCGGCGACATTAAGAGCAGCTCAATATGCAAGGGAAAGAGGATATGAGGTACCAAACGATATAGAAACGTTGAAAGAAATGTTTGGTCCAGGATGGTGGAAATATGCACCTGATGTAGCGGAACAACTATTAGAAAGGAATGGATTTACAAGAGATAGAAATGGCAAATGGTTGTTACCAGATGGTACACCTTGGAAAATTAATATTATTGCCAATGCAAATCCTTCACATCCATCGCATAGAAATGCACTTGCTGCGGCACAAGAGTGGAGAAACTTTGGTATAGATGTTTCAGTTACTCCCAGCGAACAAGATGCGAGTGTAACTGCGTTAGGTAACTTTGAGGTTAGTTCCCAATGGCCTGCAATGGAACCATGGGGTGGACATCCTGATTTGTACCGTGTTTTTTCGAGTATGCACTCAAACTACTACCAACCTATAGGAGAAAATGCTATTACTAATTTAGGCCCTGCACCAGGCAGATGGACAGATCCTAGAATGGATGAGGTTATAGAAGGAATGGAAAAGGTGGACTGGGGTAGTGAGGAAAACATGGAATTGGGTATGGAAGGATTAAAAATACTTGTAGAAGAAATGCCTTCAATTCCAACTTTTGGATATCCTGGAGTAGTAGGATGGGATGAGTATTACTGGACGAATTATCCTGGCGCTGAAAATCCGTATATGATTCCCTATCATCACTGGCCAAATTTGAAATACGTACTCCCCTTTCTTGAACCAACAGGTAGGAAATAAGGGCTACAGATAAATACATTGAGCCCCCTTCGGGGGGCTTATTATGATCACGAAACTTTTCCTGTGTACTGTGAATGGTGAAAAGGTTCCATATGAATTTGTAATTGCAGAACTAAAACAAATCAAAGCTCATTTCGACCGAAATCTTACAAAACGATTTTTTTCAAAATTCAAGAAAAACTAAGAAAAAGCTTCCTAATCGCAAATAATTGCTCGTAATTGCTTCTAATATTAGTTGATTGGATAAATTAATGGTTGACAAAAAAAGTTAACTCACGTATAATCGTTTTGAACAAAATTTGAACTTATTTAGACATTTGTTTTCTTTAAAACTTTAAAAATCCACTTTGGTACACTGCAATAAAAAATATAGGTTAGATTAAAAAGCTGTTTAATTGTAGGATTTAATAAAATTCCTTTGGTTTTTAATTCAAAGACAATGAATGTTTTGATTTTTAAAAAATAAATTATGAAGAACGAAAATGGGTTATTGTTGATTCGAATATTAATTTATTTGGTAAACTTACCAATGATTGCTTGTGCTTTTTCACTTAAATATTTCTAATAGAGAATTCTATGATTTTTTGTTTGAAGCTCAAAGAGCGAAAAAGGGGATAAAGGGGGTATTAATAAACTTTTATTTTTACTACTTTGGGAAGAAATGCCAAAGTAAAGGTAAAAAACTCATTAGGAGGTGTGAAAGAATGAAAAAGAGTTTATTGGTGATTTTTGTTTCTGTGTTACTTGTTGTTGCAGGATTTTCACAAGTAGCTGGGATTCCAAGAGAAGAAACACTCATTGCTAACGTTTTAACTGGAAGAGTAGGTTCCCCGAGTATTTTTAACGTATTTACCACTAGCTGGAGAAATCCTGATAGAGGGGTTCAACAATTGATGCTGGAACCATTATGGACGATGGAACCTGCCAGGGGAGAAGTTATTAATTCTCTTGCAGCAGAAGGTGCAATCTACAACGAAGACTTCACACAGATGACGGTTAAGTTAAGGAAAGGGTGTTATTGGAGTGATGGTGTTGAAATTACTGCGGATGATATTGTATATGGTATTGAAACTACCATGGAGCATCAAGGAATGTCTTATCATGAGCAGTTCGATATGTATATTGATAAAGTATACAAAACAGATGATTACACAGTAGTATTTGAACTGAAAGAACCTAACGCCCGGTTCCACACCAATTTTGTAGACAGATGGGGAGCATGGAGGCCTTTCCCAAAACATATTTTTGAAAAAGTAGAAGATCCCTTATCCTTTGATTTCAACCCTCCTGTAAGCAGTGGTCCATATATTTTAAAAGATTATGATGCCGCTGGTTATTGGACACTTTGGGAAAAGAGGGAAGACTGGGATAGGACGCCAACTGGGATGTTGTTTGGTGAACCAAAACCAAAATACGTACTTTTCTATTACTATGGAGAAGCTACAAACCAAGTAATTGCACAAGCCAACCATAATTTAGACATGGCAGATTTAACAATGGAAGCATTCAGGGCACTTGTTCAAAGAAATCCATACTCAAGAGGATACAGAATAGAATACCCATGGGTAGTTAACACGGATCCTTGTATGACAGGTTTTGTATTCAATACCGATGTATATCCATACAACATAAAAGATGTAAGATGGGCATTAACTCTTGCAATAGATATAGTAGATTATATAGGGATAGCGTTTGATGGTGCTGCACCTATGGGTGTACTTCATGTTCCTCCAATACCTTATTACCAAGAGATTTATTATGAACCATTAGAAGATTGGTTGAAGAATTTCACCTTAGACATAGAAGTTAATGGGAAACCATTCAAACCATACGATCCAACGGCGACATTAAGAGCAGCTCAATATGCGAGGGAAAGAGGATACGAGGTACCAAACGATATAGAAACATTGAAAGAGATGTTTGGTCCAGGATGGTGGAAATATGCACCTGATGTAGCGGAACAACTGTTAGAAAGGAATGGATTTACAAGAGATAAAAATGGCAAATGGTTGTTACCAGACGGTACACCTTGGAAAATTAATATTGAAGCTCATCCAAATCCTTCACATCCGCAACACAGGAATTCGCTTGCTGCAGCACAACAATGGAGAAACTTTGGTATAGAGGTTTCGATTCATCCTAGCGAACAATATGCGAGTATAGCTCAGTTAGGTAACTTTGAGGTTACTGACCAATGGCCTGCATCTGAGCCATGGGGTGGTCATCCTGATTTGTATCGTGTTTTTTCGAGTACGCATTCGAAATACTACAAACCGATAGGGAATAATGCTGTGACTGGCATGGGTCCTGCAGGAGGTAGATGGACAGATCCTAGGATGGATAAGGTTATAGAAGGAATGGAAAAGGTAGACTGGGATAGTGAGGAAAACATGGAATTAGGTATCGAAGGGTTAAAAATACTTATAGAAGAAATGCCTTCAGTTCCAGCTTTCGGATATCCTGGAGTAGTAGGATGGGATGAGTATTATTGGACTAATTACCCTGGTGCCGAAAATCCGTATATGATTCCCTATCATCACTGGCCAAACTTCAAATACGTACTCCCCTTCCTTGAACCAACAGGGAGAAAATAAGGGCTACAGATAAATACATTAAGCCCCCCTCGGGGGGCTTATTATGGAGGTGTAACACTTGCTATTTTTCAAGCGATACTTGCTACCAAGGATAATACAATTTCTAGTTGTAGTATTCGTAGGGATAACGGTGGTATTTATTGTACCCAGGCTAACGCCGGTTGATCCCGTACAACAAGTAATCAGTCAAATGACATCACAAGGAGCCTTCTTAGACCCAGCGGCTGTTGAAGCATTAAGGCAATCGCTCACAGAGATGTACGGATTAGAAGGAGGGATATTCCAACAATACGTTGCCTTTTGGGGAAGACTGCTACATGGAGACTTTGGGCCATCACTCTTTCAATTTCCGGTACCTGTAATGGAGCTAATAATGGACTCACTGCCCTGGACGGCTGGATTACTATTAACAACTACAATCCTCTCTTGGTTAGTAGGAAGTATAATAGGGGCACTTGCAGGATACTTTAAAAACAAGGCATGGGCACAAACATTAGACA